>JACCXE010000331.1 GCA_013697265.1 Actinomycetota bacterium
CGGTCGGGGTTGGCGTCGTAAGCCGGGATCAGTGCATCGGCGCCCATGCCGCCGCCGCCCTGCCCACTACCGATCGACACCGACTCGTTGCCGAGCGTGGAGCGGGCCACGGTCCATCCGCCGTCGACGGGGCCGACCACGTCGTGATCGGGTACGAACACGTCGTTGAAGAACACTTCGTTGAACTCGCTGTTGCCGGTCGGCATCTTCAGCGGCCGCACTTCGACACCCTCGTCGTGCATGTCGATCACCGTCATGGTGATGCCGTCGTGCTTGGGGACCTCTGGGTTTGTGCGCACGGTGGCGAAGCCGAAGCTCGACAGGTGCGCGCCCGAGGTCCACACCTTCTGGCCGTTCACGAGCCAACCACCGTCGACGCGGGTGGCCTTGGTCTTCACACCCGCAGCGTCGGACCCGGCGTCGGGCTCGGAGAACAGCTGGCACCAGATGACCTCTTGGCGCAGCGCCGGCTTGACCCAACGCGCAACCTGATCCTCGGTGGCGTACTGGATGAGCGTGAGGATGTTCCAGCCTGTGATGCCGTACTGCGGCTTCTTCACGCCGGCTTGGCGGAACTCTTCCTCGACCACGAGCTGCTCGACCGCGCCCGCGGCGCGGCCCCAGGGCTTGGGCCAGTGCGGCATCGCGTAGCCCTCGGTGACCATCGCATCGCGTTGCGCCGCGCCTTCCAGGCCCTTGACCTTTTCGACGAAGGCCTGCACGTCGGAGCGGATCGATTCGGCTTCCGGGGGGAGCTCGATCTTGCGCGTGGCCTTCACACCGGCCCGGGTGAGATCGACGGTCTGCGCGAGCGAGTCGTCGGCGTCGAGTACCGACTGGAGCGCGGTCGAGCGGCGCATGTAGAGGTGCGCGTCGTGCTCCCACGTGAAACCGATGCCGCCGTGCACCTGTTGGTTCAGGTTCACGCACAGATCCGATCCGGGCAGGGCCAGGCCCGCTGCTACCGCGGCGAGCAGGCTGAACTCGTCGCCGCCGGCTCCGGCGGCGCGCGCCGCGTCCCACACGGCCGACGTGGCGAGTTCGGTCGCGACGGCCATGTTGGCGCAGTGGTGCTTGACGCCTTGATACATCGCAATCACGCGACCGAACTGCACCCGGACCTTGGCGTATTCGGCGGCCATCGTCGTGGCTTCGCGACAGATGCCGGTGGCCTCGGCCGCGATGATTAGCCGGGCGAAGTCGAGCAGCGTTTGTGCGCCGCCGCGGATCACCGTGGCCTCGACATTGTCGAGCGTCACGCGCGACGAGGTGCGCGTCGGGTCGATGTTCTGCGGGGTCTCAATCGTGACGCCGGGGTCGTGGGCGTCGACGATCGCGATGCTGGTGTTGGTCCGCACGACGAGCAGATCGGCGAGCTTGGCGCCGAGCACCACGCCCGCGGGGCCGCTGGCCTTGCCGCCGTTGATCTTGACGTTGCCGCCGAGGCCGACCGCGCCGCGCACCGATCCGTCGGCCAGGCCGGGCAGAAACCTCTTCTTCACTGCCGGTTGGGCGGTGGCGTTGATTGCCGCGCTGGCGATGACGGTGGGCACGAACGGCCCCGGCGTCAACGCCCGGCCCAGTTCCTCGACCACGACCACGAGTTCGGGCAGGCCGTAACCCGAGCCGCCCAGCTTCTCGGGAAGATGCAGACCGGTCCAGCCCAACGAAACCAACTCGTCCCAGAACTCGGGCAGTGTCTCCTCGGCGCCATCGAGCAGCTCGCGGGCGTGGGCCCGGGCTCGCTTCTTGGCTAGAAAATCCGACGCGGTGTCCGCAAGGGCGCGATGGTCTTCGGTGATGGCGATCGACATACCGCAGAGTATGGTCCGTCCCGACAAAGTCTGCATAGAGGAGTCAGCAAATGGAAATCAAGGGCAAGAAAGCGGTCGTCTTCGGCGGCGCGTCGGGCATGGCGAATGCCACCGCGAGGATGCTCAAAGAAAAGGGCGCTGATGTGGCGATCGTCGACTTGAACGCAGAGCTCGGTGCCGCGGCCGCCAAGGAGTTGGGTGGGCCGTTCTACGAGCTGAACGTGATGGACGAAGACGCTGTCGACGCCACGTTCGCGGCTCTCAAGCAGGACCTCGGCGGTCTCCACATCATGGTGAACACGACGGGCACCGGTAACGCCCGTCGCACGCTGAGCAAGGAAGGCCCCTTCCCGCTGAAGGACTTCCGATTCCTCATCGAGTTGAACCTGGTTGCCACGTTCAACCTCACGCGTCTCTCCGCCGAGCTGATGAGCCACAACGAGCCCGAGGATGAGGAGCGCGGCGTCATCATCAATACCGCGTCGATCGCCGCGTTCGAAGGCCAGATCGGTCAGGTTGCCTACACCGCCTCGAAGGCCGCCATCGCTGGCATGTGCCTCACGATCGCCCGTGACCTTGGCGGTCTCGGTATCCGCTGCCTCGCGATTGCACCGTCGCTGTTCGCGACCGGTCTCACCGCCGGCATTCCGCAGGAGTTCGCCGACGTGCTAACCAAGGACGCCGCGTTCCCGAAGCGTCTCGGTCGCCCCGAGGAGTACGGCAAGCTCGCGATCGCGATCGTCGAAAACGCCATGCTCAACGGTCAGTGCCTCCGCCTCGACGCCGGCACAAGGTTCGCGCCTAAATAACCCGGGCGGGCACCCCGCAGGCCCGCCCTCCTCCGCAAGGTGGGGCCCCTCGCTTCGCTCGCCCCACCGCGGCCGTCCGAGGTGAACTGTTTACGCGGCTTGTTCGGCGTGGCGCTTTAGCGCGCGGGCGGCGCCTTTTAGGAAACGAGCGAGGTCGGCTCCGAGTTGCTCGGGGTCGGCCTCGGTTTCGTAACGGGCCGACCACGTGAGTTCGCACGACGCGTCGTCTACCGGCGTGATCTCGATGAGCCCGTGGTAGTCGGTGGCTGGGAACGGGTTGTTGTCGAGGATCGTGTAGCCCACGGTGCGCGTCGCCGCGTCGTGAACCTCGCACAGTTCGGTCACCACGCCGGTGGGCATCGTCACCTTGCGCACCGCGCCCAAACCGTCTCCGCCCTCGCAGGTGACTTCGAGGTTGTGCCACGAGTTGTCGCCGAAGACGCTTACGAGCGACCACACCGTGTCGGCAGTGGCAGCAATGTTCTCGTGATGGCTTGTTGTAGGCACGCGACGACTCTATTGACTTAGATTCCCGCCATGCCTGACACCGTTCATCTCACCGACCGCATGGAGGTGTCGCGCCCGATGCCGTTCCCGGCGAACGTCATCTTCGACATCGTGCGCAGCCCCGCCGGACACGTCGCGATCGACGCGTCCGGCATG
>JACCXE010000373.1 GCA_013697265.1 Actinomycetota bacterium
GTGGCGGTCTCGGCCGGATCGCAATAGTGGCGGCGGCGGCGCTCGGCGTCGGCGCCGTCGGTCTCCTGGAGGACGGTCGCGCCGCCTACCTCCCGCGTCTCGCCGTCCAAACGGCTGCGGCTGCAGCCGTCGTCGCCGCCGGGATACGCACCGATATCACCGCCATAGCTGCCATCGACTTCATGGTCAGCGTCCTCGGAATCGCCGCGGTCACCAACGCGTTCAGCCT
Organism: Actinomycetota bacterium; assembly: GCA_013697265.1. Classification (GTDB taxonomy): domain Bacteria; phylum Actinomycetota; class Acidimicrobiia; order Acidimicrobiales; family JACCXE01; genus JACCXE01. The sequence goes on from JACCXE010000373.1 coordinate 230, forward strand.
CCTCGACGTCGAGGAAAAGCTCGCGCCTGCGCTCGGTGCGGTAAGCGCCACCGCGATCTTCGTGCTCGCAGCGCTGAGCCACCAGCCGCAGCTGGCTCATCTCGCCGGTGCCTTGGCTGGTGCCTGCGTAGGAGTTTTGGTCTATCGCGGCCGTGGCGGCGCGCGCCTGGGCAACTGCGGGACCCTGTTCATCGGCTTCCTGGTCAGCGCCGGCGCGCTCGCGCTCGACGCGCGTGTCGGACGGCTTGGCGACGCACTCGTGGCGTTGCTGCTCTGGAGCCTGCCCCTGCTCAACCTGCTGCTGGTCGTGGTCGGCCGATCCCGGCGAAATCTGTCGGTGACGTCACCCGCCGCCGACCAGCTCAGCCAGCGCCTCGGTCGCAGCGCTTTCGCCGTTCTCGTCGTGGTTCAGTCCGTTCTCGCCCTGCTCGCGGTAATGACCGGCCGCTCAATACTGTCCAATGCAGTAGCTGCCGCTGGTGCTGCAGCCCTGCTCGCAGTGCCATTCGTGTGGGCGGTACGGCGCGACCCGTACGACGAGCGCGTGGTCGGGTTGCCTCGCCGCGCCAGGCAGGTGGTCCTCGCCGCCGGCGTGCTCTTGGTGGTCGCCACCGCGGCGGCGGGAATTTCGCTGCTGGCGGCACGAGGGCCGCTGCGCAACGGTGCCGATTCGGCGACGGCTGCGCTCGACGCCGCACGCGCCGGCGACTACCAGCGGGCAAGCGCCCTGTTCGCCGACTCCGAGCGGTTCTTCAGCATCGGTCGAAACCGCCTGCAGGGGCCGTTGCCGTCGCTCGGCCTTTCCGTTCCGGGCGTGTCGTCGAACATTCGCGCCGCCCGGCTCCTGGCCGGCGTCGGCAATGACCTTGCGGCAAGCGGGCGCACGCTCGCAACCGATGTCCGGCCGGAGCGACTCCGGATGCAGGGCGGGGCGGTGCCGTTGGGTGAGATCGCGCGCATCGCGCCGGCGCTCCGCGACGCCGCGGACGTGATGACCGCATCGGAACGCAGGATCCGCAGCGCCAACCTTCCCTACCTCTTCGCGCCGGTGCGTGACGCGGTCGACGCCGTCGAGGAAAAACTGCACTCCGTCTCCGGGACGACGCGTCGCGGCGCAGACGCCGCCGAGCTGGCGCCGCGGATTCTCGGCGGCGCGCAACCCCGCCGGTACCTGCTGGCGATACAGAACTCAGCGGAGTCGCGAGCGACCGGCGGGTTCATCGGAAACTTCGGCGAGCTCGTAGCCGAACACGGCCGGATCACCCTGGCGAAGTTTGGTTCGATAGACACCCTGCGCGACAGCGGAGTGCCGTTCAGCGAGCGTTCGCTCGACGCGCCGACCGCTTTCACCAAGCGCTTCGCCGACCGGATGCCGGAGATCAAGTCGTGGCTGCACGTCAACATCACGCCGGACTTCCCCACCGCGGCCCGGCTGATGGAGTCGCTGTATCCGCAGTCCGGCGGCCAGCGCGTCGACGGCGTGCTAGCGGTTGACCCCGTCGGTCTCGCCGCTCTGCTCAAGCTCACGGGTCCGGTTTCGGTTGCGGGCTGGCCCGAGCCGCTGACCGCCGACAACATCGTTCGGGTTACCACTCGTGACCAGTACGAGCCAGATCTCACCTACGGGGAGCGCCGTGACTTCCTGGGTGCGGTGGCCGAGACGGTTTGGCGGCGGGTGTCGTCGAGCGACTTCGGCACGCCGTACTCGATCGCGGACGCGCTCGGCCCCGCCGCCACCGGCCGCCACATCCAGTTCAGCCTGCGCCAACCCCGAGAGGCTCGGTTCGTGCGGGAGGTCGGCATCGCCGGTGGGCTTGCTCCGGTCCGCTCCGACTCGCTGATGTTCGTCACCCATAACGCGGCGGGGAACAAGCTCGACGCGTACCTCCGCCGCACCGTCGCCTATCGAGTGCGCATCGAGCCCGACGGCGACGGCACCGCCCGAGTCTCGGGCGTCGTCGATGTGACCCTGCACAACGACGCGCCGGCCACCGGGCTGCCGCTAACGGTGTTCGGCGACCCCGGTCAGCCGATCACGCCGGGCGAGAACTTCTCGTACTCGTCGCTGTACTCACCGCTGACGGCGGTCGCTGTTCTTGTGGATGGCAAGCGCTATCCGTTTCGGAGCGACAAGGACGTCGGTGAATTGGCTCATTCGACGTTTCTGCGGGTGGCACCGGGCAAAGCACTCAAGGTGCAGGCGTTGCTGACGGGGCGGATCCGCCTCACGGGTGGAGATACCTATGTGCTCGACGTCGCCCACCAAGCCCGCTTGACCGCCGACCGCGTCGAGGTCACGGTTGAACTGCCGAAGGGGTGGGAAATCGTCGGTAGCCAAGGTCTTCGCCCCAGCGGGCCAGGTCGTGCATTCGTCCGCTTCGACCAGCAGGCGGACCGGACGCTTTCGCTGCAAATCCGATCAAGAGGCGTCTCGGGACTGTGGGCCGCGGTCACGGATTAGTTGCCAGCGGATGAAACCCCCGAAAATGGGGCATACTGTTGCGGTACCCGGATGTTCGACATCAGTTCCGCGACGTGTCAGACTGTGGCGAATGTCGGGGATTCCAAATCTTGCTCCTCTTGAAAGTAGGCCAGGTATGAAAAAGAAGTTCGCACTCGCAGGGGCTATGGCCTTTGCCGCAGCCGGGGTTGGTGTGTTCGGGTTCGCTCCTGCGAGTTCGGCCCAGACCATCGGCGGTTGCGCGAACCCGGACGTATGCGGGTTCATTAACGCGTCCGGATTCTCGATACTGGGCTTTGCGAACGGGTCGTTCGGGTTTATCCGCACGAGTTCCCCGTTCATCGGTGCGGGCACGAACAACCAGCCGCTCCAGACCTTTAACACCGCCGCTGCGCCCACAGCGGCTCCGTCGGCTCAGAGGACTGCTGCGCCAAGTCTTGGCCAGTGGAGTATGGGGTCGCTGCCCGTAGCCGCACCGAACAGGGGCGCCCTGCTCGCGTCGCTGCCGCAAAATGTGCGCTTGGCCAACAGCAGCACCTCGGCGTCCAACGGCGTCGATGCAGCGACGGCTGCGCCCGTTGTGATCGGCCTCATGGGTCTGTACGGTGTGCTTACTTTCGCCGTACGTCGTCGGGCAACCGCGGCCGCTTAAGAGTCGGGTTCGGCCCGCCGAACCTCTGTGCGAAATGGGACGGCCGTCAGGCCGTCCCATTTTCGTTTTGGTGGCGCCGGTCTGAATGCGCTCCGCGCCTGTCGTAGCATGGGGCTGTGGGCTTCTGCGTGGCTTTCGGGCCCCAAATCCGGGAAGGGTGCGACCACGCGATGGTCGCCGCGGCCAACGCGTGCTATTGCGCGGAATGCGGTGTCAAATGCACCTCGAAGTTCCCCGGGTGCCGCGACGTGTGGGCCGGCCAGCCGCCCATCCCCGCCACCTTTGTCGAACTGACCTCCAAAGCGTACGCAGCCGACAGTCCTAACGGGTCGGCGGCACCGGAGGTGGCCAACCGAGCGCCGGTGGCTCAGGTCAACGGGAACGGCGCATCAGCCCCAGCGCCGCAGGCGTCAACTCGGGTCGAGGCGACGGCCTTAGGTGATGAAGAGAAGCTCGATCTCGAAAAGTCACTGAATGAACTGCGCAGCCTCGTAACGCAACTGGTCTCCACCGTGGAGCAGCTGGTCGAGGCCGATCAGGCGATGTCGGACCAACAGGACGCCTTGGGTAAATCGGTGGCCCACATCGACGAAGAGGTAGCGAAGGTGTCCACGCGAGTCGAACGCCTCGCAGCCGCCACCGGTGACACCCTCAAAATGCACAAGGAGGCGCTGCAACTCGTCATGAAACGCCTCCATTCACTAAGCCAGGGCGGGCGCCAGTCCGCGCCGCCCAAGAGCGG
>JACCXE010000332.1 GCA_013697265.1 Actinomycetota bacterium
GTTTTTCTTCGTCGGGCTGCGCCCGCCGAAACAATCCAGTCTTTAATGGAGCGTTCCGCCTTCGGCTCCACGCTCTGTAAGCGGTAATCCGTTTGTCGTTGAAGTTCGGCACCGACGGTGTTCGCGGGGTCGCAAACGACGAGCTCACGCCCGAGTTGGTTCTCGCACTTGGCCGCGCTGCGGCGCGGGTTCTCGGCGCCGATCGCGCCTATCTCGTCGGTCGCGACACGCGTATCTCGGGCCCACTGCTGCAAAGCGCCTTAACCGCGGGGCTCGCCTCTGAGGGTGCGTCGGTCGTCGACCTCGGCGTGATGCCCACCCCGGGCGTGGCATGCCTCGCCGCGGCGCAGGGCTGCATGGGCGCGGTCGTGTCCGCGTCGCACAACCCCTTCGCCGACAACGGCATCAAGTTCTTGGCCCAGGGTGGCCTGAAGTTGTCCGACAGCATCGAAGGGCAACTCGAGGCCGAGTTGTCGGCGGTGCTGTCGGAAACAGCCGATACCGTGCGTCACACTGGTTCGGCGATAGGGCGGGTCACGGCGGACAACGGCGAGGCGGCAGCTTGGTACGAGCGGCAACTCGTCGCGTCACTCGAGGGTCGCCGGCTCGACGGGCTGTCGGTTGTGCTCGACGGCGCTAACGGAGCTGCATACGCGATCGCCTCACGCGTCTTCGAAGCTGCCGGAGCCACGGTCTCGGTGCTGCACGACCAGCCCAACGGCGTGAACATCAACGAACACTGCGGCTCGACGCATCCCGAGGAGTTGCAAGCCGCGGTGCGAGAGGCGGGCGCCGACATCGGCCTCGCCTTCGACGGCGACGCTGACCGCGTCCTCGCGGTCGACGGAGTGGGCGACATCGTCGACGGCGATCACATCCTCGCCATCTGCGCGCTCGACCGCCGCGAGCGCGGTGCTTTGCGAGACGACACGCTCGTAGTCACGACGATGACGAACCTCGGTCTGCGGCTCGCCATGGAGCGACACGGCATCAGCGTGGCCGAGACCGACGTCGGTGACCGCTACATCCTCGAAGCGATGGCCGCGAACGGCTGGACCCTCGGCGGCGAGCAGTCGGGCCACATCGTGTTCCGCGACCTCGCCACCACGGGCGACGGCCAACTCACGGGTCTACAGCTCATGGATGTGATGTCTCGTACCGGCAAGCCGCTGGCCGAGCTGGCCGCGGTCATGACCCGGCTGCCCCAAGTGATGATCAACGTGCGCAACGTCGACTGCCCGGGCCTCGACGACGCCGCGGCCGTGTGGGCTGCGGTCGACGTCGAGGTGAAAGCCTTGGGCGACACGGGCCGCGTGGTACTGCGCCGATCGGGCACCGAACCCATCATCAGGGTGATGGTCGAAGCGCCGGAACAAACAAAGGCCAACGACGTCGCCGCTCGCATCGCCGCCGTCGTCGAAGCCGAGCTCGCGCTCGGCTGGCCGCTTTCGTAGCCCTAGTAACCTGGTCCGCCTATGTGCGGGATCATTGGCGTCACCGGCGACCCCGAAGCGTTAGGCATCCTTCTCGAAGGGCTGCATCGCCTTGAGTACCGCGGCTACGACTCGGCCGGTGTCGCGCTCGTGGTCGCGGGCGACGAGATTTGGCGCAAACGTCGCGCCGGTGGCACCAAGAGCCTGCCCGAGCTCGTAGCTGCGGTCGGCGACGCACCGAGGGGCGTGGCCTGCGGGATTGGCCATAACTGGTGGGCCACCCACGGTGGGCCGACCGAGCGCAACGCACACCCGCACACCGACGCAAGCGGCAAGTTGGCCTTGGTGCACAACGGCATCATCGACAACTACCGCGAGCTTGCCGCGACACTGCCCCAGGGCGGCGCCGAGCTGACGTCGGACACCGACAGTGAGGTCTTAGCGCACTACGTCGCTGGGAAGATGGCAACCGGCCTGGGCCTGGCCGACGCGGTGCGTAGCGCGCTGCGAGATGTCCACGGCAAGTTCTCGATCGGCGTGGTGCATGTTGACGAGCCCGAGCTCATCGTCGGCGCCCGCCGGGGGTCGCCCCTTATCTGCGGACTCAACGACACCACGGCGTTCCTCGCGTCGGATATCCCTGCCATCCACGGCAAAGCCGACGAGTTCTTCGTGATCGACGACGAACGCGTCGTCGAGTTGACGCCGGGCGCGGTGCGGATAACAACGCTGCTCGGCGACGAAGTCGAGCCCGAGCGGCGCGAGGTCACATGGAACCTCGCGTCAGCCGAAAAGGGCGGCTATCCCGACTTCATGCTCAAGGAGATTCACGAGCAGCCCGACGCGGTGCGCGACACGTTGCTGGGTCGTATCGACAATGGCGTGGTCGCGCTCGACTCGACGGAACTGACCGAGGAAGATCTGCGGCGCATCGACAAGATCTTCGTGGTCGGCTGTGGCACCAGCTTCAACGCTGGCCTGGTCGGCGAGCTCGCCATCGAGCACTGGGCGAAGGTGCCGGTCAAGAGTGAGGTCGCGAGCGAGTTTCGCTACCGCGATCCCGTCCTGACACCAACGAGTCTCGTGGTGGCGATCAGTCAATCCGGCGAGTCGCTCGACACGATGGAAGCAGTGACGTTTGCGAAGCGACAGAGCGCCAAGGTGCTCACGGTGTGCAACGTGGTCGACTCCTCTATGGCCCGTGACTCCGACGCGGTGATCTACACGCATGCCGGTCCGGAAATTTGTGTTGCGTCAACTAAGACCCATGTCGCACAGATCGCCGCACTCAACTTGCTCGCCCTTCAACTGGCGCAAGCGCGCGGAACCCTCTACCCCGAAGAGGCGGCGCACCTCGTGCGCGACCTCCAGCTTGTGCCCGACAAGATCGCGGCAGCGATGGCCCAGAGTGGTCACGTAAAGGCGGTCGCCGAGAAGTATCGCGACATAAGAGACGTTTTCTTTATCGGACGACAGGTCGGACGAGCGCTCGCGCAAGAGGGTGCGTTGAAGCTCAAGGAACTCAGCTATGTGCGGGCCGAGGCCTATCCGGCCGGCGAACTCAAGCACGGCCCCATCGCGCTCATCGAAGAGGGAACTCTTGTCGTCGCCATCGCGACCAAGAGCCGTCTGCTCGACAAGATCATCTCCAATATTCAAGAAGTGAAGGCGCGGGGAGCTTCGATCCTTGCGATCGCAACCGACGACGGAGACGGCAACGTGGACCCGCGTATTGCCGACTTGGCCGACGACGTGTTTTCTGTGCCATACGCCGGGCACGAACTGTTCACCCCGATGGTCGACGTCGTGCCCCTGCAGCTGTTCGCCTATTACTTGGCGAAGGCCCGCGGCAACGACGTCGACAAGCCCCGCAACCTCGCGAAGACGGTGACGGTCGAATGATCGGACTCGGCGTCGACGCGGTCGACGTCGAGCGTTTCGGACGCGTTCTTTCGCGCCAGCCCCGTATGCGCGATCGGCTGTTCACCGAAGACGAGCGCGCCATTGAAGCCGCGCCGCGGTTGGCGGCGCGTTTCGCGGTCAAAGAGGCGGTGATGAAGGCGATGGGTGTCGGCCTCGGCGCGTTCGGGTGGCACGAAGTTGAGACCCGACGAACGGAGTCAGGCGCGCCCGAACTGATCCTCAGGGGCCAGGCTGCGTCGTTGGCCGAAGAACAGGGCATAACCCGCTGGATGGTTTCGCTGACCCACACCGACACCACCGCGGTCGCGGTGGTTACCGCGCTGTGATCCCGGTTCTGACCGTCGCCGAAATGGCGGCGGTCGACGCGTCGGCGCCCGAGTCCGTCGACGCGCTCATCGAACGCGCGGGCAGCGCCGTCGCGTGGGCCGCTCGGCGGATGCTGGGCGGCGGGTACGGCAAGCGGGTTGTGGTCGTGGCCGGCAAGGGCAACAACGGGGCCGACGGGCGCGCCGCGGCACGCCGCCTCACCGAGCAAGGCGTGCGCGTGCAGATCGTCGACGCCTTGAATGCACCAGGCGTGCTGCCCCGCTGCGACCTAGTGATCGATGCCGCCTATGGGACCGGCTTTCACGGCGACTATGTGGCGCCCAGTCCAAACGGTGCCCGCGTATTGGCAATCGACATTCCCTCGGGCGTCAACGGCGACACGGGCATTGCCTCGGACGGCGCTGTGTGCGCGGATTGCACCGTCACGATGGGCTCGTTCAAGCCGGGCCTGCTGCTCTGTGACGGCCCCGACCATGCGGGCGACGTAACCGTTGAGGCGCTCGGTCTCGATGTGAAATCGGCACTCGCCCACATCGTCGAAAGCGCTGACGTCCGGGGTTGGGTGCCGCGTCGGCCGCGGGTGGCCCACAAGTGGCGTGGCGCGGTCTGTGTCATCGGCGGTTCGCCCGGGCTGTACGGCGCCGCCGGGTTGGCCGCA
>JACCXE010000376.1 GCA_013697265.1 Actinomycetota bacterium
CGAGCAACGCGGCCACTTCCGCTTCCTTGAAAAGGTGCAGCGTGGTCCACACGGACCCGAGGCCGCGTGACCGCAGCGCAAGCAGAAAGCTCCACGCCGCCGGCAAGATCGATCCGTACTGGCTCGCAGCCCCACCGTTCGAGCGCAGGTCGAGGCGGCCCTCAAGACAGGGGATCACGTGAACCGGCACCTTGGCCAACGTGTCGGTGAGCGACAGCGCGCTCTGGAACACCCGCTTCATCTGCGGGTCGGGAAACTCCATCTGCGCGGATGCTCGCAGATAGTCGCCGCCCGCTTCGTTGTACGCATTGGCGATCGCGGCCCGCTTGTCGGCGTCGGTGATCACGAACCACCGCCACATCTGCTGGTTGCTCCCCGTAGGCGCCTGCACCGCCAAACGGATGCATTCGAGGATCACTTCCGGGTCAACGGGCCGGTCGAGATCAAGCCGCTTGCGCACCGATCTCGTGGTGCTCAACAAGCGGTCGGTCTCGTTCAAGTCAAAAGGTGCGTCGCTCACGACTTGAAAGCTAATTCCGCCAGAGTTGAACGCCTGCCATGGCAGAAATTGTGGGTAATTTCGCCTTGCTGCCAACAGCGATTCGGCGGACAATCCAACGCATGCCGCCGCGCCGTGTCGTTGTCGTCGTGTATCCCGACATTCAGAGCCTCGACGTAACTGGGCCGGTCGAAGTGTTCTCGATGGGCGGGCGTGAAGTGAACGCCGGGGCTTACCGCTTCGAAATCGTGGCCGCCACGAGCGAACCGGTGACCACGTCGAGTGGTCTTCGCCTTGAGGTCGACGCCGCGATCACAGACGTGCGCGGGCCCATCGACACGTTGATCGTGTCGGGCGGCGAAGGCGTGGCCGCTGCCATCGGCGAGGAACGGCTTGTCGAAGGCATCCGGCGCCTCGCGGCCAAATCGCGGCGCGTCACGTCTGTGTGCTCCGGCGCGTTCCTGCTGGCCGAAGCCGGCCTGCTCGATGGACGACGAGCGACGACGCACTGGTCGGTGTGCGACGCACTGGCCCAGCGCTACCCCCGTGTCACCGTCGACGCCGACCCAATCTTTGTGCGTGATGGCAACGTCGCAACGTCTGCGGGCGTGACGGCGGGAATGGACCTCGCGCTGGCGTTGCTGGAAGACGATCTAGGCCGCGACGTCGCGCTCGCCGTTGCCCGACGCCTGGTGTTGTTCCTGCGCCGCCCGGGCACGCAATCTCAGTTCAGCGCCCAACTCGCCGGTCAGCTAGCCGAGCGCGACCCGTTGCGCGACGCGCAACGCCACATCGCCGAGCACCCCGACGCCGATCTGTCCGTGCCCGTCCTTGCCCGCCGCGTGGGCATGAGTGAGCGCAACTTCGCCCGGTGCTTCCGCGACGAGGTTGGCATGACGCCGGCGCGTTACGTCGAACAGGTACGGGTCGAAACGGCACGGCGCCTCCTCGAAGAAACCGCCGACGGCGTCGACGCGATCGCAGGACGGGCCGGGTTCGGCACCGCCGAGACGATGCGGCGCACATTTCTCCGTCACCTTCGCACCAGCCCTAACGACTACCGGCGTCGCTTCCGCAGCGCCGCTTAAGGAACCAGGAGACCACGCATGGACATCGCCATTGCCGCATTCGAGAACATGGCCGCGCTCGACGCCATCGGCCCTTTTGAGGTGCTCGCCCATCTGCCCGACGCCACGATCCACTGGGTTGGCCTCGCGCCGGGCATGGTGCGAACCGAGGAAGGTGCGGGCGTGGGGATCAACGTCGACGAGCTGATCGAGGAGGTGCCCAACCCCGACATCATCGTGATCCCCGGCGGTCACGGCGAACACGCCCTGCGCGACAACCAGCGGTTCATGCAGTGGCTGCTCGCCGCGCACGAAACATCGACCTGGACAACGTCGGTGTGTACCGGATCGCTGCTGCTCGGGGCAGCCGGTCTGCTCACGGGCTTAAAGGCCACAAGCCACTGGCTCGCCCTCGACACGTTGCGCGACTTCGGCGCCGAGCCCACCCTCGAGCGCGTCGTCGAGCAAGGCAAGATCATCACCGCGGCGGGCGTTAGTTCGGGTATCGACATGGCGTTGACGCTCGCGGCCCGCGTCGCCGGCGACTTGGTGGCCCAGACAATCCAGCTCGGCATCGAGTACGACCCGCAGCCACCCTTCGACGCCGGCTCGCCTCTGAAAGCGCCGAAGGAGTCGGTCGAGTTCCTCCAAGCCAGCAGTCGGTTCCTGCTCACCGGACAGCCCTGACCATTACGGCACAATGAGATGTGGGCAGCGACGACACGAACAAGTGGTGTCCGAACTGCCGCGCTGAGTATCGACCGTACGTGGCCGAGTGCACCGACTGTCTCGTGCCGCTCGTCGACGAACTGATTGACGAGCCCGAACCCGATCACTCGACGGCATCGTTCAGTGTCGCCGGGTGGCCCGAGTCGAACATTCGCTCGCTGCGCCGACTGTTGGACGGCAGCGAGATCTTGTTCCGCCTCGACGTCGAGAGTGGTGAGTTGACCGTGCCCGGCTCGCGAGCCGGGGCCGTTGAGGAGTTGGTCGTGATAGTCGGCACCCCGGACGCGGTTCTCGTAGACGACGCCGATCTCAGGCCAGAGCGCGACGACGAAGCCGAAACCTCGGCCGGTGCACTTGGCGTGGCCGACATGGCTTCGAGGGTCATCGCCGCGATTGTGGACGGAGTGATCACCGGCGTCGCGGTGACCGCGGCCCGCTTCGTTGTCAACGGCTTCGAGTTCACCTTCGCGGACCGGCGACGCGAAGCGACGTTTGTGATCGCAGTCACCGGGGCGACATTTGCGTACGAAGCGCTGATGACTTGGCGGCTGGGCGGCACCCTGGGCAAGATCGCCCTGAGACTCACCGTGTGCGATCGGTCAAGCGGGGACCAGCTGACCGGACGCGCGGCTGCGCTGCGCGCCATCGTCAAACACGTGGCCGGCATCAGCGGCTTGCTCGGCGCGGCGTTTCAACTCGTGGATTGCGTGCCTGCGTTTTTTGACGACCGGCGCCGGGCGCTGCACGACCGGGCTGCGAGCAGTCTGGTGGTTGCCCGCCCGCTCGCAGCCGAGAACAGCTAACTGCGGCAGAGCACGCAGTGCACGGTCGTCTTGCCTTTGCGACGGCGGACCGATAACTCGTCGACGAGCGACCGAACTACGAGCAACCCGCGACCCCGCGGATTGCTCTCGTCGGCACCGGGCTTGCCGAAGGCGAGCGCGAAACCGGGGCCGCTGTCTTCTACTTCGATCTCGACCCGATCGGGAAGATCGCGGACGCGAAGGGTGAACTCGGCGTTTTCGTTGTCGAGCGCCTCGATGGCGTTTGTGCACAGTTCAGAGACCACGAGCAGCAACGAATCCCGAAAGCGTTGCGAGGCGTCGTTGTGCACGAACTCGTTGGTGGCGCGCCGAAGCGGACCCACCTCGGGGAACCGCGCGGGGACAACCCGTTCGAGAAGTGCTTCGGCCATGGCTAGCGAGGCGTTACCCGATTTAGACAAGCTCAAATCGTTTCACCGTCACACTTGGATGGCGGATAGAAAACCTGCGTCTAGTTCTGTAGGGGTAGGAGAACCTGTGCGAGGGCTTCGAGTTCGTCGGTCCACGACGGCGGTTCGCCGGCGGGCACGACGACCAGTTTCGAAAAGCCCCGTTCGATAAAGGCTTCGAGTTGGGCGCGCAGCGCGGCGTGACCGGTGGGGATCACGGCCGATGGGTCGAGATCGGGCCGGCGTCGATTGACGAGCATGGCCAGCATGGGTGGCACCTCGACGCTGTTCACGTAGATCACGAGTGCTCCAAAGTGCTCTGGGTCGATCAACCGTCCGGCATCGGCCGCGGCATTTTCGACCACAGGTCGAGCCGCCGCAGCATCGTCGGGCGTGCAGAAGCTGGGCAGCCAGCCGTCGCCCAGGCGGCCGACCCGCCGCAATTCTGACGGCGCCTGCCCCCCGAGCCACACGTCGGGCGGCGACTGCACCGGCTTAGGCCCAATGCTCAATCCTTCGTAGGTGAAGTGTTTGCCGACGTGATCGACGGCGTCTTCGGTCCAGAACCGCCGAATGAGCGGCAAGGCCTCGTCGAACCAACTGGCCCGGTCCTCCCGGGCTATGCCAAAGGCCTGCTGCTCGCGAGGGTCCACGACACCGAGGCCGAACGCGGGCAAGGCCCGTCCGTTCGACAGCCGGTCGAGGCTGGCCCACTCCTTGGCCACCAGGGCGGGATTGCGACCTGACAGCACCTGCACGCTGGTGCCGAACTTGAGCTTCTCCGTTCGGCCCGCGGCGAAGGCCAAGCCGACCAGCGGGTCGGGAGCGTGGCCCGTAGCCCGTTCGGACAACCACAGCGAGTCGAAACGCAAACGTTCGAGGTCGTCGACCAGGTCGCCGAAACCCTCGAACCCAGCGCCCCACGACAGCGCTCCCAAACCGACGCCGACGCGGATCTTCACGGCTTTGAACCTACGTGAGAATCAGTTTGATGGCGACGGCGTAGCCGAGGCACACGATGAACCCGCGCAGTACCGGCACCGGCACACGCTTGCTGACCCGGGCCCCGATCGCAGCGCCGGCAACCGAGCCAACCGCGATCAGCGCGACTGCCAGCCACGCCACGCTGCCAAAGATCACGAAGAACACCGCGGCCACACCATTGACCACTCCGACCAACACGTTCTTCAGCGAGTTGGTCCGCGCCAACGCGTCGGGCAGCAGCACGCCCAGCGTGGCCAACAAGATGATCCCCTGCGCGGCACCGAAGTAGCCGCCGTAGATGCCGGCGAAGAAGCAGACGATCGGCGCGATAGCTCCGGTTTGGGGCGACGCGCTGCGGCCCCGGGCTTCGCGCGACGCAGCCACACGCGCGGCGACGAGGGGCTGAATGAGCATGAGCGTCGCGGCCAAGATGACGAGAATCGGCACAACCGCGTCGAAGACGTCCGAATCGAGCGTCAACAGCAACGCGGCGCCAACCAGCGCTCCGGATGCCGAGCCCACGGCCAGGCGACGGGCGCGCGGCGCCTGCCCTTCGAGGCCCTCCCGGGTGTTGTACACCGCGCTGATCGTGCCCGGCACCAACCCGATGTTGTTCGACACGTTCGCGGTGACGGACGGATAACCCACGGCCAGAAGAATCGGAAATGAAAGCAGCGTGCCCGAGCCGGCGATCACGTTGATTGCGCCTGCACCCATTCCCCCGGCGATTACGGCGGCTGCCTCCAGCGCGTTCACCGGCTCATTCTTCTCACGAGGTCAGTAGTTTGAAGAAATGGCAACGCGGCTGGAGGATCTGGAGCTACCCGAAGTTGATCTGTTCGGGCTCGACCGCCGCGAGGCGCGCAGCACGCTCAAAGAACTGCGGGGCGATCACTGGCTGATCAAGAACACGTTCGCGCACGCAGTCACGCGCTACGAAGACGTCGTCGCCATCTTGCGCGACCGCCGCTGGCACTCCGCGCTGGCCTACATGCCGCAAACCACACTGCCCGAGGCGGACCGCCCGGCCCGCATCGGTTCGATTCTCACGATGGAGGGGCCCAACCACTCTCGCCTGCGGCGCCTGGCCGCGCCCGCGTTCACACCGAAAGCGGCCGACCGCCTGCGGCCATTCATGCGAGAGGTGATCAACGGGTTGGTCGACACGTTCGCGGCAACCGGCCGCTGCGAATTCGTCGAAGACGTCTGCGAGCCCTACCCCATTCCGATCATCTGCGAGTTGCTCGGCGCCCCGAAACAAGACTGGAAGCTGTTCTCGAATTGGGCCACCGACATCTTCCGCATCTTCAACAACGACATCGCGAACGACAGCGCCAAGATCGTGGCCGCCGGCACGGAGCTCGAGGCCTATGTGCGGGCGCTCATCGCCGAGCGGCGCGATGCGTCGCGTGACGATCTATTGAGCGACTTCATTGCCGCCGAAGAAGACGGCGACCGAATGTCGACCGACGAGCTGGTGATGATGACCGAAGCCGTACTCATGGCCGGCACAGACACCACGCGCAATCAACTGGCGTGTTCGGTGGCGCTTTTCAGCGAGCAACCCGATCAGTGGGCGTTGCTGGCCGACCAACCCGAACTCGCGGCCCGCGCCGTGGAAGAGTCCATGCGCGTGCTGGGCGCGGTGAGCGGTACCGCCCGCGTCGCGTCGGAAGACATCGAGTATCGGGATGTGATCTTCCCGGCGGGCACGATCGTGGCTACGAGCCTCGGTGCGGCGAACTACGACGAAGCGGTCTTCGACGATCCGTTCACGTTCGACATCACGCGCGAGCCGAGCTCGTCGCCCCAGATGACCTTCGGTTCCGGCATCCATTTCTGCATGGGCGCGAACCTGGCCCGGGCCGAATTGCAAGAGGCCTTGCCGTTGTTGGCCCGCCGGATGCCCGACCTGTCGACGTACGCGACGATCGAATGGAAGTCCGCCAATATCGGCATTTGGGGCCCCGCCAAACTGCCACTGGCGTTTACGCCTTCGCAGTAACCCGCAGTTTGTCAAGCGCGTCTCGTAGGACTGGGAGACTGTCGGCGTGCCGACGCTGACAATTCCCGATGGGCGCAACATCGATCTGCCCCGGCGCGGAGCCACCTGGATCCGCACTGCGGACGGACCGAAGGGCGCGCCCACAGTGATCTTGCTGCACGGCCTCGGCGCGACCGGTCTGCTCAACTGGTTTCCCGCCTTTGGTCCGCTCGCACGCGAATACAACGTCGTAGCGATCGACCACCGAGGCCACGGACGCGGCATCAAGCCGCGGCGGCCGTTCCGCCTCGCCGACTGCGCCGACGACGTGGCCGTGCTCATCGACGAACTCGGTATCGGCAATGCGATCCTCGTCGGGTATTCGATGGGCGGACCCATCACGCAGTTGAGCTGGCACCGTCATCCCGAGGTCGTGCGCGGCGTCGTGCTGTGCGCCACGAGCTGCCGCTTCGGCCGCGCCGATCAGCGCCTCGCCCCCGTCGGCACCGCCATGGGCGTGGGTTTGCGGTTCACGCCTCGGCTCGTGCGCCAGCAGATGGTGCGGGGCATGGTCGGGTTCAACCCGCGCGCCCGGCGAGGCCCGGACTGGGTCAGCGAGGAACTGCGGGGCCACGACCCCGCCGCCGTCATCGAAGCGGCCATGTCCATCGGACGCTTCGACTCCACGCCGTGGATCGAAGAGATTGACGTTCCCGCCGCGTCGGTGATCACCGACTACGACCGCCTCGTACCACCGCGTCGGCAACAACGACTCGCCGAACTCACGCGGGGCGAGGTGTTCCACGTGCGCGGTGGCCACGACGCGTGCGTGTCGCAGCCCGGCCTCTTCGTGCCCGCTCTGCTCAGCGCCGTTCGCTCGGTTGCGGCGCGTTCGTCGGCCTAATCGCCCTCGCTGGTAAGGCGTTCGACCGGCGTTTTGCCTGAGTCGAGCCCGTCACAGGTCCAGTCGGGTTGCTTTGCCTCGCGGGAGACGTCGATCGCGGCCTTGCCATCGCGCAAGCTGACAATCTCGGCGATGAGCAGGCGGTCGGTTGGCTCGGCGGTGCCGTCCACGTGTTGCGCTACGTCCGAACCGAACAGGTCGAACATGCTGGTGACGATCGCTTCGTGCTGGCTGGCCAGCGAGCACCGCGCCTCGGCCGACACCGTTTTGCTCAAACTGCGGATGGCCTCGACATCGTCGGTCGTCGCTTCGTTGGCCGCCAGCTTGGTCAACAGTGCGCTTAGTTCGAGGCCGTCGCGCTTGCAGGGCACACACTGCCCGCAGGACTCGACGGCCAAGAACCGCGACGCGCCGGCGGTCGCCGCCACGATGTCGTCGCCTTCCTCGATTACAACGAAGCCAGCCGAACCCAGGCCGGAACCGACGCGCGCCATCGCCTCGTAAGTCAGTTCTGTCTGCAACGCGCTTGCGGGAATGAACGCGTTCGAAACGCCCGGCATCAGCGCCTTGATGGGCCGACCCTCGCGGTCGCCGCCGAGCGTTTCGATGACCTCGATCATCGGCGTGCCCATCGCGAATTCGCCCACGCCGGCTTGTTGCGTACCGCCGGTGACCGTGCAAACAATCGTGCCCGGCGACTGTTGGGTGCCGTACTCGCGGAACCAGGCGGCACCGTTCAACACGATGCCGGGGATGTTCGCCAACGTTTCGACGTTGTCAATCAGCGCCGGAGGGGTTTCGTCGGCACCGTCTTCCGCGCCGCGCCGGTACGGCGGTGTGACGCGCGGAAAGGGCGGACGGCCGTGCAGCGCTTCGAGCAGGGCTGTCTCTTCCCCGTACAGATACTCGGCTGGACCTTCGAAGACGCTGAGGCGCAGTGGGCCGGCGACGCCGCCACCGCACACTTCGTCGACCGCGCCGCGCACCCGACGCACGACATCTTGAGCCGCCGCCTTTACAGCGATGATTACGTCTTCAGCGCCGACGACGGTTGCTGCGATCAACGCGCCCTCGATCACCTGATACGGGTTGTTCAGCAGGATCGTGTGATCCTTGAACGTCCCCGGCTCGCCTTCGGCGCCGTTGACGATCACCGTGGGCGGAGACGCATCTGATCGCAGGTCGCAAACCGTGCGCCATTTGGTGCCGGTCGGGAAACCAGCACCACCTCGGCCACGGAGGCCGGCCGCCTCGATCTCCCCGAGAACCACTTCAGACGTCACCGCCCTAGCGGCTTCAAGGCCGGACCCTCCGCGCAGCGCGAGATAGTCCTCAAACGACGCCACCGGCGACGAATGAAGAACGCGAGCTGTTGCGGTCACGCGTTAGATATCGCGTTCCTCAACCGTGGTGCGGCGGCGGCGGCGGCGCACCGGGCGCTCTTCCACGACGACTTGGCGCTCGGGACGCTCCACGATCACGTCGCCGTCTGAGGAACCACCGCGGGCGTAGTTGTCACGCGGACCGATGCCGCCGACGCCACCCCAGCTTGTCCAGAACATGAGCGACAGCACGGCGCCGACGATGCCAACGACCATGAGAATCACACCGATGTTGTGGATGTTGAACCCTTCGGTGTGCACGTCGACGGCGAAGCGAAGGATCGCTCCGACGGCGAAGAGGAAGATGCTTGTACCGATACCCATTGTCGTCTCCTAGATCGAGTGGATGACCACTGATACCCCGCTTATCCAGGGGCAAGTCCATAAAGCCGCGCGTCTGAAGCGCAGGCTGTGCGGGTAGCCGAAGGCTTCGTACGACAGGTCGACTCTGGGAGGTGTGTTCGTGGCACTCGTGGTGTTTCTTCTCTTACTCGCCATTCTTTTCGGCGGTGCTGGGCTCTTCGTCGCATCGCTGAAGTGGGCGCTGATTGTGGCGCTCGCGCTCATCATCGCCAGCGCCGTTACCGGCACTCGTCTTGACCGCGGCCGATAGCGCGGACGTTAGGGTGAACAATATGGCTCCCGACGTCGAGAACCCACTGTCCGTCACCACATCCAACGCCGACGGCCAAACCGTTATCGCCGCTGTCGGCGAGGTCGACGCAGCCTCGGCCGATGTTCTCCGTAGTGCCATCTTCGAAGTTGTCGACGGAAGTGGCGAGTCCAACGTCGCCATCGATATGAGCGAGGTTTCGTTCATCGACTCGTCGGGGCTGCGGGTTCTGATCGCGGGCTACAAGGCGGTCGAAGCTGCAGGCGGCGCGTTGACCGTTCAGGCCCCGTCTGACGCAGTCGTGCGCCTACTTGAGATCACGGGCCAACTCGAGCGCTTCGTCACTACAAAGTAGCGCCCGCACGATTGTCCGTTCGGGTAGCCGCTCGACCTCAAGGTCGTCAGCAACCCAGTTGACGATGCTCAGGCCGCGCCCTGATTCATCGGCTTCATCAGGAAGGCTTGGTTCATCGAGCTCGAATCCCGCGCCACAGTCCTCGACTTCGATGGTGACCGATCGGGAACTCGGCACTCCGACGCGGACCACCACGTCGCACGCTCCGGCGTCGGCCGCCTCGATCGCATTCGTGCAGAGTTCAGAAACAACAAGCACGACGTCACTGATGCGATGGGCGGGCACAACCGGCGCCAACGCCCCTTCGATTTCGCGTCGTACGGCGCTTACAGACCCGAGGGTCGGCAACACGCGAAACTCAACGAGCAGTTCGCGTATCACCGGAAGGCCTGCGGACTATGCACCCTTTCGCCGTACCCGACTGGCACTTCGCCAAACGCGACTACATGGGAAGGGCGCGGGCGATGACGACGATGGTGACGTCGTCGTGAGCCCGACCGCTGCCGAAAGCGTCGACTTCGGCCAGGCATTTCTTCACGATGCTGCCTGTCGCTTCGCCATAGTTCTCTTGCAGGGCGGCGCGGAGCCGATCCAAGCCGAACTCTTCCCGCTTTTCGTTGCGCACTTCGGTTACGCCGTCGGTGTAGCAAACCAGCATCTGACCGGGCCCGATCACGGCCTCCCGCTGCTCCCACTTGCCTGCGAAGGGCCCGATCAGCGGCCCGGTCCGCGCCAGTCCGATCACGTTGACGCCGTCGCAGATCAGCGCGTCGGGATGCCCGGCGTTGACGAATCTCACGAGGCCGGTGGTGAAGTCGACCCGAGCAACGAAGGCCGTAATGAACATGTCGGTTTCGAGGTCGGACAGTTGGGCGCTGGCCCATGTGACAGCGTCGCTCGGGTTCTCGTAACTGCGCGCCGCGGCCCGCAACAGCTCCTTGGCCCGCAAGGCGACCACCGCCGAGCCAGCACCGTGTCCGGCAACGTCGACAACCACGATCGACGCGGAGTTCTTGTCGATGCTGTCGATGTTGTAGCAGTCACCGGCGACGATGCCCGCTGCCGGCACAAGTTGCGCGGCCGCCGACCAACCGGAGGGCAACGTTTGCGGGGTCACTGCCAGTTCGGCCCGGATCGACATCAGCACTTCGGCGGTCTGACTCAGGCCTTCACGCGTTCGCACGGCCGCGTCGAGTTCCTCGCGTAGACGAAGGTTTGCGTCCTTGATGGCGGAAGTGAGCGACGTGATCTCCGACGCGCCCCGCTTGGGCACGGCCCGGGGGTCAACGTCGCCGTCTTTGACCGCCCGGGTCAACCGTCGGATCGGGCGCGCGATCCACACGTGGGTCACAAGGCGTAACAACAGCAGCGTTGCGATCGCCACGGCCAGGGCGCTGAGGGAAAACTGGATCACGCGATCGCGGGCGGTGTCGGCCCGGGCGGCCGAGCGCTTGGTTGCATCCGCGACTCCGGTTCGCAGGGTGCGCAGCCGGTTCGCGATTTGTTGGAACGCAGGCACCGCGGGCCCGTCCCGATACTTCTCTATGACGTCGGTCGAAGAGCCCGTGGCCTGCTGGAGAGTGATCAGCGGCAAGATCGCGCCGTTGCGCCAAATACGAGCGGCGTCGTTGACGGCATCGACTCGGCGAATCAGGGGCGAGCCCAGTAACAGGCCTTGGAGGCGACCGTTCGCATCGCTGTCGTGAGTGCGTTGATCGTTGTAGTCGTCGAGCGACTTCGGGTCGCCGCTGAGGAAGTAGGCACGGATCGAAGCGGCCTCGGCGACGTAGGTGGTCTCGAGATCCTGGGCGACCTCGATCGCTTTCACCAGCTTGGCGTGGTCACGACGTTGATCGTTGGCTCGCACCACCAAAACCGCGCCAAACGCCGAGGCGCCGGCAGCGAGGGTGAGGAAGGCCGCGCAGACCAGCGTCAATCGCGCCCGCAACGACATTTACAAAGGTTAGGCCACATTTCCTGAGTGTCGACTGGCAGCCTGGGTACCCGCGCTTCCTCGAATTCTGGGAAACCGAGTTCGGCTAGAGGCGGCGTCACAACACGTCACTTCGACGGGCTTGCCGCCTTGCCGACGAAATTCAGGATGGAGGTGGCCACCGGAGACCTCGACGTGGTGGACGCGCAGTGTGGTTAGCCCGTAGGTCTTGTTGGTGCGCGCGTAGTCGCGGTTACCGACGCGGCGGCCAGTCGCTTGAATATGGCCGTTGGGGTCGGGGCAGATCCAAACGTCGGTCCAGGCCGGCGCGCTACCCCCTTAGGTTTGCGATGAAACCGCAGGTGGGTACGGTCGCGCCATGCACGATCTAGACCCTTCTTCTGCGCGTCCCTCGCGGCGTACTGCGAATGCCAACGCAGGGCGTTACGGTGCCGAGCATGGCTAACGCCGACGGCGAGACAACCGCATCCGTCACCCTGATGGTGTCGGCCACCAACGACCACATCAGCTACGCGCGGCTCACCGCGACGGCGCTCGCAGGCAAGATCGGTTTTGAGTACGACGCGATCGAGGACATCCGCATAGCGGTTTCAGAGTTGTGCAGCAACGTGATCGCGTGCGCAATCCCTGGCGCCGAGCTCACGCTTTCGCTGCGGGGCGACGGGGGCGGGCTCACCGTTACCGGACGCGTGCCCGTGGCCGACGACGCGCCCCCGCTCGACCCCGATGAGCTGAGCGAACAGGTTTTGGATGCAGTTATCGACACGCATCGCTACAGCGTGGACGGGTCTGAGATTCAATTCACCATGTTCCGCGGCCGCCGCTCTACTGACACGTGATTGACCGCGAAGACGAAGACGCGCTCTTTCGCGAGTACACCGAGAGCCGCTCGCAATCGGTCCGCAACTCGATTGTCGAGCGCTACACCGGGCTCGCTGTCGCGCTGGCCCGCCGCTTCGAGAACCGCGGTGAGCCGCTCGAGGATCTGATCCAGGTCGCGAGCATGGCGTTGGTCGGTGCGGTCGAGCGCTTCGATCCCCAGCAAGGCGCCGCCTTCAGCAGCTTCGCCACGCCGACGATCCTGGGCGAATTGAAGCGTCACTTCCGGGACAAAACGTGGTCGGTCAAGGTTCCCCGCGGCATCAAGGAACTGCACCTGCGGGTATCGCCGGCGGTTGCCGAACTGCACGCGTC
>JACCXE010000377.1 GCA_013697265.1 Actinomycetota bacterium
GCCCAAGAGCGCTCGACGCTGGCCATGGACCTGTCCCCCTCGGCTCGCGTCGCCGCGATCGCTTCGGGCAAAGGCGGCGTGGGCAAGAGCACTGTCACCGCAAACCTCGCGGTCGGTCTGGCGGCGCGTGGCTTCAAAGTGGGCGTGCTCGACGCTGACATCGGCGGCTTCTCGATGCCGCGACTGCTCGGCGTAGACGCCAAGGTCGAGGCCGAGAAGGTCGACGGCGACCGGGTTCGCATCACGCCGGTCGAGAAGAAGATCGGCGGCGGACTGTTGCGGGTGGTGTCGATGGGTTCGATCGAAGGCGCCGAAGAGGACGAGGCCGTGATGCTGCGCGGGTTGATGCTCAACCGCGCCCTACAGCACTTCCTCGAAGACGTCGCGTGGGGCGACGTCGACTACCTGCTGATCGACATGCCTCCCGGCACCAGCGACATTCAGATGGGCCTGGCCCGCATGTTGCCTCGAACCGAAGTGGTGATTGTCACCACGCCGGCGATCGCGGCGCAACAGGTCGCGGCCCGCGCGGCAGACATGGCCCGTAAGGGTTACCTGCGCGTGGTCGGCGTGGTCGAGAACATGAGCGCATTCGTCACCCCCGACGGCGAGTCGTATCCGTTGTTCGGCGAGGGCGGCGGTAAGCGCCTGTCACTCAAGCTCGGCGTGCCGTTGCTCGGCCGGTTGCCCCTCGACGTCGCCGTTGCCCGAGGCGGCGACCAAGGCACCCCGGCGGTGCTGGGCGACGGGCCTGCGGCCCATGCGTACAAGGAGTTGCTCGACGTGCTTGTCGAAGAAGCGCTGCCGCCGATCGACGCGGGATGCAGCGCCATCGACGCGCTCGAACGGTTGTTACCCAATTAGTCGGCGATGCGCAGCGCGACCGCGGGCTTTATGCGCGACGCCTGACCGGCCGGGAACGCGCTTGCGGCCAACGACGCCACGAGCGCGACGGCCAGCACAACGATAATCGGCACCCACGGGATCTCGAAATTGATGCTTTGGCCGCCGAAAGTTGAACTGTGCGTCAACAGGTTGTAACTGGTTACCAACGCGAGGACAGTGCCCAGCACGATGCCCTGAATCGCGATGAAGGCAGCTTCGATAAGGAACGCCTGACGCACTACGCGGCTGGGAAAGCCCATGGCCCGCAGCATGCCGATCTGGCGGCGGCGTTCACGCACGGCGCGCACCATCACCACGCCGAGCCCGGCGATGCCGATGATCAGGCCGAGCGCGAGGTAGCCACGCATCAAGCCGAGGAAGCCCTCTTGCTGCTCGAGCGCCTCGGAGATCTTGTCCTCGAAGGTGTCGGCCTGCACGCCGTAATTGACGAGCTTGCCTTCGAACCTGGCCGCGGCCAGGCGGGCGTCGGCTCCGGGTTTGAACGACACGTAATGACGACTGGGAGTCGAGGTGGAGAAGAAGCTGCGGTGGAAGGCCTGGGACACCATCGGGCCGTTGAACACGAAGTCGGACTCAACCTTGGCGGCGACCTTGAGGTCCGCGGTCTTGCCCGACACGGTGTCGTAGGCGCGGATCGTGTCGCCGGCGTGGATAGTGGTTGACGGCGGCCCGCCGCCCTGGAGGAAGAAGTCGGGCAGGATCACCAGCGACGGATCGTGCAGTACTGCTTCCCACGCGGCGCGCGAACTCGCGTACTTCGGATCGATGTCCTGCAGCACCGGCGTGCCCCGAGCCAGCAGCGCCTCGTCGAAGCCGCTCACTTGCCAGCTGGTCGGTTCGTGCTCGTCTTGGGTCGTCCACTTCGGATAGGCCTGGAAGAGCACGGCGTCGGCCTCGACGTTCGGGTCCGCCTCTTTCAGCGCGTTCGATGGCACCGGGTTCGAGTAGTTCGAGTCGACGAGCACCTGGTATCCAGCGGCGGTTTCGCGGGCGAAACGGGGCGCCTGCGCCCCGAAGAGGTTGCTGAACACCGAGAGGAACGTGAGCGTGAACACGACGATCGAATACATGCCGAGCAGCATCGACGTGCGGAACACGCGGGCCAGCGGGTAGGCAAAGCCGAGCCGGGCAGCCAGGGTGCGCCGCGAAACGCCGAGGCTGTTCACGACTTTGATCGCGAGGTCGTCGTTCGTGGCCACGATCGCGACGGCGGCGCCGACGAGGATCACGCCCTGCACCACGAACGCGTTGAACTCGGTCTTTTCGAGCGCGCTCGGCAGAATCGTGAACACTGCGATGCCCCACACCAGCGCGGCGCCGGCGCCGAGAATTACCGCGAATCGCCGGCCGACGAGTGGGCGCAAGAGGGTGACCGACGAGAACGCGGCGATCGGCACTCCGGCCAGGGCGCCAAACCAGTTGTCCTGATTGATTCCGCTCTGCAACAGCAGCAGGCCGATGAAAACACCGATCACGGCGAATACGACCGCTCGGATTCGGCTGCGGCCGCTCGGCGGTGCTTCGGCAATGTCGCGGATGGCGCGTATCACGTTGAGCCGGCCCAGGCGGATGCTGGTGCCCCACACGGTGACGAGCGAGATGGTGGCGCCGAGCATGAAGCTCGTAATAAGGCTGCTCGAGTTGAGCGAGAAGATCAGGTCGAGGCCACCACGAAAGCCGTCGCCTCGGAACAGGCCAGCAGCGAAGATCACCACGACGCGGCCCACTCCGATACCGGCGAGCACACCGAAGACCGACGACACGAGCGCATAGATCGCGCCTTCCATGCCGAAGGCGCGCACGAGCTGGTTGCGCTTCAGGCCGATCGCCCGCAGCATGCCCAACTCGCTTTTTCGCTCGTCGGCGAGCATCACGAAGATGTTGACCAACAGCAGCACGCCGGCGATCACGCTGAACGCGCCGACGCCGCCGAAGATTTGCTTGAACTGGTCCGCGTTCGCATCGGCGTCGTCGAGTAACTCCCGCTTGGCCTCGACGACCTCGGCGCCGGGCAGGTCGGTGATCCGCTTGTTCAGTTCCTTCGTAACGCTGTCGGAGAAGTCGGCCGCGTCGAACACGCCGCCCTTGTTCGACACGAGCACGAGCGACGAGGGTGGGTTGCCGGCCGCGCCAAGCGCGTCGCCCAACGTGGCGGCCGAGACAAACGAGGCGATAGTGCCCGGCGCCACGAACAGATTGGACGACCCGTACCCGGCGAGGCCTTTGGTTTCCAGCACCTGCCGGACGGTGAGCTCGCGCTCCTGGCCGTAGGCGAACAGCTTGATCCGGTCGCCCGCCTTCACTTCGACCTCGTCGGCGAGGTTCTGATCGAGGACGGCTTCGTTGCCGCTCGGCGTTTGGCCGGCCTTGGCCATGCCGGTGATGCCTTCGTCGTCGCCGAAGGCGCGGGCGGCGCCGAAGTCGACTTCGTTGATTTGCACGAACGGCTCGGCGCGGGGATCAGCGCCGAGCGTCGCCACCGAACCACCGCCGGCGGCCATCGCGAGCAAGCCGTCAGTATTCGGCAACGGCGCACTCTTCAGCGCCGCCTCAATTTCGCCTGACTTGCCCAGACCAATGGCCCGTACGACCTCGTCGGTGGGCCCAAGGTTGGTGCGAGCGTGATCACGCACCGACGCGCCGAGCGTGTCGCCCACGATGAAGGCCGCGGTGATGATGGCGGTACCGAGCAGCGAGCCGAGGATGACGAGAGCGGCTTCGCCTCGACGCCGGGTGAGGTTGCGCAGCGCGAGTCGACGGATGGTCGGGCGCCGAATCAGGTCGTAGATACTGACGACGAGCAGAATCAAGATGACCGGCAGCACGGCTGGCGCGCTTACTTCGCGGTGCGGGTGCCGGGAGCAGACACGCCGTTACCGGTACCGAGCAATTCGGCGGCCAACCCGTCGGCGACGATGTGACCGTCGGCCATGCGCACCAGGCGCTGGGCCTTGGCGGCGATGCCGTCGTCGTGGGTGACCACGAGGATGGTCTGGCCCGCGTCGTTGACTTCTTGCAACAGGTCGAGCACCGCAATCGCCATCGTCGAGTCGAGGTTGCCCGTGGGCTCGTCGGCCCACACGATCGCGGGTTCGCTCACGAGGGCGCGCGCGACGGCGACGCGCTGCTGCTCGCCGCCGGACAGTTCGTTGGGCTTGTGCTTGGGGCGGTGGGACAGTCCGACGCGGTCGAGAAAGTTCAGCGAGCGCTCGCGGGCAACGCCTGACTTCACACCGGTGAGCAGCAACGGCAACTCGACGTTCTCGACCGCGGTCAACACCGGGATGAGGTTGAAGCTTTGGAAGATGAAGCCCATGCGTCCGGCGCGGTGTTCGGTTCGATCGCCGTCTTTCATCTTGTGGATGTCGGCGCCCTCGACCATGACCGCGCCGTCGTCGATGTCGTCGAGGCCGGAAAGGCAGTTCAGGAGGGTGGTCTTGCCGCAGCCCGAAGGGCCCATGACCGCGACGAACTCGCCCGGCTCGATGCTGAGGTTGATGGTGTGGAGGGCCGGCACTTCAACGGCGCCGGTTCGGTACACCTTGGTGACGCCCCGCGCGTCAACGATGGGTGACATGGCGGGCGAGGCTATTCGGGCACGGGCAGGTAGCCCTAACTGATTTGTCACTTTTGCCGCCTCCGTAGCTGCCGGGTTGCCGACCACGTCGCAGTGATGTCGTCGGGCTTGCGCGTCTTGGCCAGGCCATCGCTGCGCAGCTTCAACAAGTGGGCCCACAGCGAGAACTGCGCGATGGGATAACGGTCCTCGGGCACGTCGGTGTAGACGTCGGTGACGAGGTCTTTGATGACCGCGGTTCCGCGGCTGTGGAGCGCGGTGGCGACGAGTCGTTCGCGTTCGATCCGGTGCGCGATGTAGCCCGATAGCACTGCGTCGGGGTTCCTGAGCAGCGGGCCGTGCGCCGGAGCGATCGCGGCGACGTTCATGGCCAGGACCCGTTCGAGCGAATCGAGGTACCGCTGCATGTCACCATCGGGCGGCGAGATGACCACGGTCGAGCCCGCCATCACATGATCGCCCGAAAACAACAGGTTCTCGTCCTCGAGAAACCAGCACAGGTGGTTGCTGGCGTGGCCGGGCGTATGAACCGCCCGCAGCGTGAAGTCGCCGTGTTCGACGACGTAACCGTCGCGGGCGTCGACATCAGTTGTCAGCGCGTCGCGCGAGTCGTAACCGATCACCTCGGCACCGGTTACGTCCTTCAGTGGCGCGACGCCTGGCGCGTGGTCGGGGTGGGTGTGGGTGACCACGATCGTCTTGATCGCGCTGGCCGGCCCCGCCTTCGCCACCGCCTTGATGTGGCCGGCGTCGTCGGGGCCGGGGTCGAGCACCACCACGTGCGACGAGGCCGGACCGCCGATGAGATACGTGTTGGTTCCTGGCCCAGTGAATACGCTCGGGTTCGGGCACGTGATGCGCCGAACGAGCGGACTGAGTTGTGTGACTTTGCCGGTAACCACCGCCGCGTCAGGCGTCGGTCGACGCGGGCTCATCGCGCGATTTCGCGTCCCTCGACGCGTGTGCCGCCTTCGCCCTTGCCGTCGATCACCTCGTCGTAGCCAGGATCACCGGGCAACAAGATGCGCATGCCGTCGGCGTCGCTGACCACCCGCGGCAGGATCGTGACAACCTCGTCGATCGCTGCGGCGGCGGCCAACAATTCGCCGGCAGTTTCGAAGCGGCTGATCGCTTCGAGGTTCCTGATCGTCGGAAAGATCAGTTCCAACTCGTGGGCCTTCTGACGTCTCAGTGCCTCGGCCGGATTGATCCAGATCGTCGCGATGGTTTCGCGGTCGTCGTGGACCGGTCGTTGTTCGGGCGGGGCCGCGGCCACGAAGAACCGGGTGTCGTAACGACGCGACGGGCCGACCGGCGTGATCCAGTGGGCGAAGTAGTAGATGTCGCCGGCCATGATCCGCAGCTGCTCGGCCGCGCAAACTTCGACAAGGCTCGTCTCGCCATGGTCGACCTGGCGCCGCCACTGCGCGAAACGCGTCGCGGTGTCGGCATCGGCCAGCGACACCACCTGATCGTTGGCGTCTATGGCCAGCAACACGCCAGCTTCTTCGAAGCATTCGCGCACAGCGGCCACCCAGAACGCCAGTCCGCCGCTTTCGATGCCGAGTTGCTTCGACGCGTCGGGTTCGGTGCGCGCCGCGCAAATCGCCTCGACCGCGGGGGCGCTGTCGGCAGGGTCGACGGCGCCGCCGGGAAAGACGTACGCGCCGCCTACGAAGTCTGAGTTGAGGTTCCGGCGCAACATGCACACCTCAAGGCCAGTGGCCCCGTCGCGTACCAGCATCACCGTCGCCGCATCGCGCGGCACCAAAGGTGCGGGTTCGCTCATGGCCCATGAAGCTAACTTGCCGTCATGGCTGAAGGCGACGGCAGGACGGGCAACGTTCACGCCGCATTCGAATCGGTTGCACGGTTCGTGCCGCGCAGCGTGAAGGGCATCGTGGCCGTTCTGCTGGCGTTCTCGATCGGCGCCTCGCTTACCGGCGCCGTTCTCTACAGCTATTACGACTACCGCAAGACGGAGGCCGAAAAGCGGGCCAACTCGTTCGTGCGCACCTTCCAGAAACGCTTCGACACCGCGACCAAGACAATCGAGGCCGAGAGCGAAAACGCCAAGGCCGAGATCCAGAAGGAAATCGAGCCGCTCAAGAAGATCCGGGCCGAGGGTGAAACGCTCAATGCGCTCGTGAAGCAGGCGGCGCCGTCGCTGTTCTTTGTTCGGTCACTCGACGACTCAGGCGCGCCGACCGTTGGCACCGGCTTCGCCGTCGCGTCCGACAACGACCAGACCTTCGTGCTCACGAGCTACGCCACCGTCCGCGCCGCGACCATGCGCCCCGGCCCCGCTGTCGAAGTACGCCAAGGCGACACGGTCGTGAAGTCGACGCTGTGGACCTGGGACGAGAGCAAGGACCTCGCGCTGCTGATCTTGCAGAAGGGCAAGGTCCCAACGCTGTCGTTTGCGGCGCGGTCGTCGGCCAAGACGGGCGACCGCTTGTTCGCGTTGTCCGCACTCGGCGCGCAGGGCGGCGCCGCTACCCAAGGGTTTGTCGCCGACGTGTCAAGCCCCGGCATCCAACACGACGCGTCGATCGGCCAGGCGTTCCAGGGCGGCCCACTCGTTGACTCCGACGGCAAGGTCGTTGGAGTCTCGTCTCGCAGCTTCGCCCCACTCGGCTTCATCAGCGACGCCGTGTGGTGGGCGCCACCAATCCGAGCCGCCTGCGAGAAGGTCCTCAAGTGTCCGGGCGACACACCCAGCGCCGCGGGCGACAAGAGGTAGCCCGTCTAGGGGAAGGGGATTCCGCCGCCGCCGCCGCCGCCGCCGTCTGGCTCGGTGGTGGAAGTTGTGGAGGACGACGTCGTCGTCGGAGCCTCGGCCACGGGTGGAGGCACGTCGAACTCGAGCTTTTGCCCGCCGGTGATGTCTTTGACGTCGCGACGATCGCCGGGATCGAAGCCTTTGCGGGCGTTGCTGCGCAAACGGTCGGCGATCGACGTGATCGGCGCCGGCTCGTCGAAGTCGGTCACGGGCACGCCCTCAAGAGCCTGGCTCATGAACGCCTTCCAAGTGCGGGCCGGGATGGTGCCGCCGTAAACGCGGGGCACACCCTTGATGCGCAGAAGGGGCACCCGTCCGGTGGTATTGCCCATCCACACCGCAGTCGACAGCGTCGGGGTGAAGCCGACGAACCAGGCGTCGGCGTTGTCGTTGGTCGACCCGGTCTTGCCCGCTGCAGGGCGGCCAATGTCGGCTGCGGTGCCGGTGCCGCTGGTGATCACACCGCGCATCAGATCGACCGCGTTGTTGGCCACAGCCGCTTCAACGGCGCGTTCGGCCGTGCGCTTGGTGTTGTCGACCAGCACCTTGCCGGCGGCGTCGGTGACCTTGACGATCGGCGTCGCCGGCTGACGCTCACCGCGATTGGCCAGCACCGAGTACGCGGCGGCCATCTCCAACGGCGCCGTATCCTCCACGCCCAGCGTCACACCGGCAACCCCGTGGATCGTGGGGCTGTAAAACGCGCTAGCGACGCCAAACTTCTTCGCGATCTCCACACCTTTTTCGATGCCGACTTCGGCCTCGAGTGCGGCGAATACCGTGTTGGTCGACTGCGCGGTGGCGGTTCGCAGGGTCTGGGCGCCGCCGCCGTGTCCTTCGTTGTTCGAGATCGTGCAGCGCGACGTCGCCGTGACTCTGCAGTTCGGGATGCGATACGTGCTCGGAGCCGGGAACGACTTGTTGGGTGAGATGCCTTGTTCAAGGGCCGCGGTGAGGGTGAAGGGCTTCCACGACGAACCGGTCTGTCGCCCGGGTCCACCACCGTTGGTAACTGCGGTGGGGTCGTCCCAGCACGCGGCGCGCACCACGATCTGCGCGGGCGGAGCCGGCACCTTCGGGCAACCGCCCAGCGCC
This sequence comes from Actinomycetota bacterium, assembly GCA_013697265.1. GTDB lineage: Bacteria > Actinomycetota > Acidimicrobiia > Acidimicrobiales > JACCXE01 > JACCXE01. The sequence continues at coordinate 8,361 of JACCXE010000377.1, forward strand.
AGGTTCACGTTGGCCGACGGCCCGCTGTAGAAGTCGCGGCCACCCACCAGCGCCTTCACAAACCCAGTCGGCGGCTCGACCGACGCGATGGCCATTTCGAGCGGCGCTTTCGTGCCGCTCAGCGCGTCCGTCACCGCCTTCTCGGCGTCAGCCTGCACCGCGGGGTCGAGGCTGGTCTGGATCCGCAGACCGGCCCGATCGACGTCGAAGCCGCGGGCCCGCATGTATTTCTCGACGTAGTCGACGAAGTAGGGGTACTTCCGGAACTCTTTCACCGGCGGCTGCACCAGCGTGACCGGCCCCGTCGGATTGCCCCGCACCGTCGGCCACACGGTCTGCGCCGCGGCTTCGTCGTGCTGCTGCTGGCTGATATAGCCCTCGCCGAGCATCTGTTTCAAGATCGAAATGCGGCGGGTGTTCGCACCGTCGGGGTTGCCGCGGGGTTGGTACACGCTCGGCGCCGGGATCACCGCCGCGATCAGCGCGGCCTCTGACAGTGTGAGATCGGCGACCGACTTGCGGAAGTAGTTCTCCGACGCCGCCCCCACCCCGTACGCGCCCTCCCCGAGATAGATCGTGTTGAGGTAGCGAAACAAGATTTCGTCTTTGGACAGCTTGCGGTCGACCCGGTTGGCCAGGATCGCTTCCTTGATCTTGCGGGTAAGGGTGCGCTCGTTACCCGTGTAGGCGTTCTTTACGTACTGCTGGGTGATCGTGGAACCACCCTGCACCACTCGGCCGCCGCGCAAGTCGGCCCATAGCGCCCGGAAACTGCCGCGCAGGTCTACGCCCGAGTGCTTGTAGAAGCCGCGATCTTCGGCCGCGATCACCGCCTGCTTCAGCACTTCGGGAATGTCGGCCGGCTTGACCGGGATGTTCTGGTCGAACTGACGGAACACGGCGATCTCGTTGCCGCCAACGTCGTAGACGTGGCTGATGCGACTGGTAACGCTGGCTCGCTCCCGGGGCAGGTTCACCGGAAGGGGCAGGAAAATCATCGACGTCAGGAACGTGCCGAGCGCGGCGACGGGCACGGTGAAGATCGCCAGTACGGCGATCTTGAACAGACGTAGGACCGTGTGCATCAACCGGTCAGCATCGCAGAGCTTTGCGGCGATGCCGTGGCGGTACTACGAGTAGGAGCTAGAGACCGCCGACGCTTTTGCGCTCGAGCTCGTTGAGGCCACCCCAAATGCCGTGCTGCTCACGGATGCGGATCGCCATTTCGAGGCACGGCTCTTTCACCGAGCACTGCGCGCAGATTGCCTTCGCACGCATCTCGCGATGTTCTTTCTGCTCTTTGCGCTCGAAGGTGTCGGGCGGGAAAAAAACGGTGGCGTGCGGCCCGCGGCAGGCCGCTTTTTCCTGCCACGTTTCGTCGATTTTCGTAACGGTGCTCATCGGTTTCGGAACCCCCCTATGCCGAGCAAGCAGAAAGTTAGGACTCAGATACCGTCGTTACAAGGGGTCATGTAGACGGTTTTGAGTGCTCTCTATAGTCTTTCGCTCCGCCTTCTTCGGGTTCGACATCCAAAACCAAGCCGTCGATGCCGATGACGCGAATAGCGGCGCCGTCCTCCACCGGTGTCGCCCGGTTTGTGCGGGCTCGCCACGTCGCACCACGAATGCTCACCAGTCCCTCGGGGTGCAGCGTGCCGACCGCCGCGCCCACCTCGCCCACGAAACCCTCGCGGCCGATCGTGGGGCTCGAGAACCGGGCCCGTATTAGTGACGGCAGGCCGGCGAGCACGAACGCGGCGGTGAGGCCGAACACGGCGACGACCCAGATCAGCGGCACGTGCATGCCGTCGGAGAACAACGTGAAGGTACCGAGCACCATCGCGCCGGTGCCGATCGCGGTCCAGAACCGCGGCGCGCCGGCCTGTAGGTCGACGCTGAAGCCGAACACGGCGAACACGAGCGCGACGACACCAAAGGGGTTCGTGGGCAGGCCGCCGAGGCCGAGCGCGCCGAGGAGCAACAGGATCGCGGCGGTGCCCGCGGCCAAGCCGATGCCGGCGGTCGCGAACTCGAGCACGGCCAACAACAGGCCGGCCATCAGCAGTGCGTAGGCCGGGCCGGGACTGGTGACGCCGTGAACGGTGCGGGCGGTCAACGACGGCTTGGCGAAGCGAACGTCGACCAGTGGCTCGCGGTGCGGCGTCTCGCCCTTGTTTCGAATGACCTTGGTCGGGATCGAGATGCGGGCTTTGCCGTCGAGGTCGACGAGGAAGTCACCCAGAGTCGGCGAGCGCACGTCGACGCCGGGCTTCGTTGCGTCGATCGACGCCCCCGGCGCGAGCCCGACGACGTCGGCCGTCTGCAAGAGCTTGACGACGTCACCGCCGACGTGGCCGCTGCGCGCCGGGCCCACCCAGATGCCGACAGGCGTTTTCGCGTTGCGGATCGAGCCGGACAACTCGGCGAACCGCGTCGAGGACAACACCGAGCGGGACGAGTCGAGTTGCACGATCAGCGCCGCGGCGCCGAGCGCTTCCGCGTCGTCGATGGCGTGCAACCAAAAGTCGGCCTGCACCCGATCCAGCAGTCCACCGATCTGGATGACGTTGACGACCGGGCGACTCGATTGTGCATCCGCTGACCCGGGTACGAGCAGAAGTACACAGAAGCAGGCAAAGCCGGCGGCTAGCTTGCGCATGCGTTCTCCTTGGTTTGGAAGGGTCTTACGAGATGGACACTGCCGGGTTCTGCACCCAGGCCCGAGTGCTCATCGTCGCCGGGAAAGGCGGCGTCGGCAAAACGACGGTCGCCGCCACCATCGCGCAGATGGCGGCTACGGCCGGATTGCGCGCGCTCATCGTCGAAATCGAAGGCAAGAGCGG
>JACCXE010000333.1 GCA_013697265.1 Actinomycetota bacterium
GCGGACTGATCGAACTCGAGGTGCCGGGCGAAGGGCCGGCGCCGGGCGCGCAGGTGATCAGTGAACGCCCGTCGGTTCGCGGCGAGGTCACCTTCCGCGCCGACAAGTTGGGCAAGGCGCTCGAGACCCTGCGAAGCCAACGCATCGACGATCAGACCTACATCAACCGCATCGACATCGACGAGAGCGACGACGCGTTGTCGATCACTTTGAAGGCGGCGCCGATCCTGCGCGAATGGCTCGAGCTCGACAAGATCAAGGCCGACATCGCCAGCCGCGTGAACGCGGCTCCTGAGCGTCCGATCACGATGCGCATCACGCAGCGCCCGACGCGTCGCATCGTGTCGCGCGTCGACGACGTGGCCGGTTTCGGCTGGCAACGCTGGACGGGCGAACCGGCCGCCGCGAACCTGCTGCCGATTCAGCGCGACGGCGACGCGCTCACCAACGGGCTGTTGACCATCGCAGTGCACCCCGACACCGGCGCGCTCACCGTGAACGGTGTTGAGGGCTTCGACCGCCTCGTCGACAGCGGCGACCAGGGCGACACCTACAACTATTCACCGCCCGACCACGACATCGTGGTGGACACGCCCACCTCGGTGAGCGTGACAATGCTCGAGGACGGCCCGCTGCGGGGCCGCATCGAAGTGGTTCGCAGCTTCGAGTGGCCCGATCGCATCGACGACAGCACGCGGGCCCGCGTCGGGCTAAACCGCGTCGATGTGCGCTCGCAATACGACCTGCACGCGGGCGAACGCATGGTGCGGGTGCACACCACCTTCGACAACCCGTCACGCGACCACCGACTGCGGGCGTTGATGCCATTGCCGACCGCGGCCACTTCGTCGCGCGCCGACTGCGCGTTCGCCGTGCCCGAGCGGGGTCTGCGCAGCGAAGGCGGCGCCCACGAACGCGAACTGCCGACGCATCCGGCCAAGCGCTTCGTGCAAGCCGGCGGCCTCACCGTGGTCGTAGACGGCACCACCGAATACGAGTTGATCGACGGGGGCAAGACGCTGGCGCTCACCGTGTTGCGGGCCACCGCGATGTTGTCGCGCGTCGAGATGACGTATCGGCCCCAGCCCGCCGGTCCGCCCAACTTCTTGCGGGGCTCGCAGATGCTGGGCCCCGTCGTGGCGCGCTACGCGATCGCGGTGGGCGACGTCGACCCGTTCGCGATCGCCGACGACTTCCTGCTGCCGCTCGAAATGGTGATCGCGCCCGGCGACGGCCACGGCGCAGACGACGGTCAGGCGCTGTCGGTCGAAGGCGTCGAAGTGTCCGCCGTGGTGCGGGTGCCGGGCGGCATCGAGGTGCGGGTGTGGAACCCGAGCGACGAACCGGCCACGGCCACCATCACCGACGGCGTCGGCTGGGTGGTGGACCTGCGGGGCCGCCCGGTGCGCCCGTTCGAAAACGAAACGACGCTCGGCCCCTGGGAGATCCTCACGGTGCGGATGCCACATCTGCCAGCGTAAGTAAGGCCTCGCCTTGCGCCTCGTCGGTGCGCCAGTTCGCGTCGACGGCGCGGGCGGTCAGCGTCGCGGGCGGGTCCATTTCCCATAGCAATGCCGGGCGGTCGCCGTGCCAGCGCACCGCATAGGCGAGGGTGCCGGCGTTGGTCGGTAGGCCGGATACGTCGACCGACCGGCCCCGCCACGCCGGCGTGTAGGCGGGCAGGCAGTCCACGGTCGCCCCACCGTCGTGCACGAGGAATTGCCGGATCGCGATCGCGGTGCGCGCCGCGAGCAGCGGGTCGGCCAGCAACGCCAGGTGGTCGCCGCCAACCGATAGCGGCACCACGTCGGACTCGCCCACTACCGGTAGGCCTTTGCGGGCCGGCTTGAGGCGGGCCGCTAGGCGCAACGTGCCGGCTTCGTCCTCGTAATCGAGCAGGGTCAATGCGTTGGCTACCGCGGCGGCGACATCGCGGTCGCCCCGCTTGCCCCTGGCCACGAGGTCGCCGTGATGCACGAGCAGGGCAACGCGCGCGGCCGTGAGTGCGTCGTCGATGGTCGGATCGTTGGTGACGATTTGCGCGCCGCGACGGGCCAGCGTGAGCCAACCCCGGCTTACCGTTTCGAGGTCGGGCAGCGGGTCGGTCGTGCGCGAGCCGATCAGGCCCCGCCACGTGCTGGAGTGGGTGACGGGGTGCACGTCGAGCGCGACGACGGCGTCGCCCTCGACTCGGGCGACGCCCACGGCTACGGGAATCGAGCCGCGGTTCTCGCACTCGGCCACGATCGTGGCCCCTCCGTCGGTAAAGGCGGCACCGACGCGCCAGGCCACGTCGCCGCCGGGCACACGAATCGACGTCTCGACGATCGGCGAGTTGTCGACGCTGCGTTGGCGCCGCGAAGGCGAGGCGCGCGGCGCGTGCCAACCGTCGTCACCGAGAATCCACCACTCGACGCGGGCACCGTCGGCGACCCAGACGTATCCGTGTTCGTCGACGTGGCCGACCGCGGGCGCGCCGACGATCGCGAGGGGGACGCGGGGGACGGGGGTCAAGACAAGCCGTGCGACTCGGCCTTGGCCGAGCGGGACATCAAATTACCGATCACCTCTGCGGCCGACACGTTGCCGTCGAGCACGGCCACCACCTGTTCGGCGATCGGCATCTCCACCTGCACACGTGCTGCGAGCGCGACAACGCTGCGCGCCGTCTTCACGCCCTCGGCGACCATGCGCATCTCGGCGATGATGTCGTCGAGCTTGCGGCCCTTGCCCAGTTCTTCGCCGACGTGGCGGTTGCGGCTCTGACGCGAACTGCACGTAGCCACGAGGTCGCCCATGCCGGCCAAACCCATGAACGTGATCGGCTCGCCGCCCAACGCGATGCCAAGCCGCGTGAGTTCGGCCAAACCCCGCGTCATCAGCGCAGCCTTCGTGTTGTCGCCAAAGCCCATGCCGTCGGCCATGCCCGCCGCGATCGCCATCACGTTCTTCAACGCGCCCGCGACCTCACAGCCAACCACGTCGTCGTTGCGGTACACGCGAAACGTGGACGTGGAGAACAACGTCTGAAGGTCCCCAGCAATCGATTCGTCGTCGAAGGCGACCACAGCCGCAGCCGGCGAACCCTGGAGCACTTCCTTGGCCAGGTTGGGCCCCGTCAACACGCCGGCCGGATGACCGGACGCGACGTCGTTGATCACCTCGGTCATCCGCAGCAGGGTCTCTTGCTCGACGCCTTTGGACAGGCTCACGATCGGCACGTTGGCGCCCAGCGCCGGCTTGAGTTCCTCGAGCACGTCGCGGAAGCCGTGCGATGGCACACCCATCACCACCACATCGGCGCCGTCGACCGCGGCCCGCACGTCGCTGGTGGAGTCAAGCTTCTCCGGCAACGCGAGCCCGGCGAGGTAGTCGACGTTCTCGTGCTGGTTGGCGATCTGGTCGGCCAACGCCTCGCGGCGCGCCCATAAGACCGTTGGTGCATTCGCCGATGCGATCGCTGCGACCGCCGTCCCCCAGGACCCGGCGCCTATTACCGCCACGCGTGATGCCATCGCGCCCGACACTACTGACGACGGTCACCGCGGGCCCAAGTTCATACACTGCGGCGGTGGACGGGGCCTTCGACGTGGCCGTCGTGGTGCCCATACGCAGCTTCCGCCTCGGGAAAGGCCGGCTTGCCGGGGCCCTCAGCGATCAAGAACGGGCGGCGCTGTCACGGCTTTTGGCCGGCCGGGTGCTCGAGAACGCCGCCCCCCTGCCTATCTATGTGGTCACGGGTGACAACGAGGTGCGGGTGTTCGCGGCCGAGCGGGGCGCAACGGTGGTCGACGACCCTGGCAGTCTCAACGGCGCGGCCCGAGACGGCATGGCGGCCGCGGCCGCGGACGGGGCGCGGCAGGTGATCATCGTGCACGCCGACATCGCGCGGCCCACGCCGTTCGCGTGGGTCGGCGACGCCGACGGCGTGACGATCGTGCCCGACCGTCACGGCGGTGGCACCAACGTGATGTCGCTACCGGTGGATACGAGTTTCGAGTTCGCGTATGGCGAGGGGTCGTTCGCGCGTCACGTCGACGAGGCGGCGCGCTGCGGCCTGTCGCTGCGCGTCGTGACCGACGACGCGCTCGGTTGGGACGTCGACGAACCCGACGATCTCGCCGGGCTCTAGGAGACTGCTGATTAATCCGCTT
>JACCXE010000382.1 GCA_013697265.1 Actinomycetota bacterium
GCAGCTGCGCGCATTACGGCCTCACCGTTTCGTCGGGCTTGATTTCTTCCACGTGCTGTTGGATCGCGTTCATCATCGCCTGGCCGGCGCGGCCGAACAATTCGCCGCGCTTGGCGGTGGCCCAGTCATGCGACGCCGTCGGCGCGTTGAGCTGATTCTGGAAATGCGGGATGACCGTTTCGGCGAACAAGCGATAACAGTTGATCGTGCGCTCGGGGCTGGCCCAGTCGTGGCCGAGCATGAGGAACGTGCCGAAGCCGCCCGACTGCTCGATGAGCCCTTCGATGTATTCGATGGCGTCGTCGGGCGTGCCGATCACAACGCTGCCCGACTCGGCGTAGGCCTCGACGAACTCGCGCTTGGTGGACGTACCGTCGACCTTGTTGGCCAGCGGAACGAATCCGGCGCCGCCGCCGAAGTAGTTCGCAAACTCCTGCAGGCCGTACTCACAGTCGAGCAATGCCTGCTCTTTGGTCTCGGCGATGTGCATGGTGCCGAGCACGCGCCACGATTCACGATCGGGCGCAGGCCGGCCGCACTTCTCGGCCTGTTCTTCCACGACGCTCCACGCCTTGCCGATCGCAGCGAACCCGTCGGCGATCTGCATCGACAGCGACAGTAGGGATGCGCCCATCTGTCCCGCGAGGCGAGGGCCAGACGGCGTGACCATCGCGGCCACGGCGATCTCCGGATGCGGATAGGTGTAGGGCCGCACCTGTAAGCGCGCCTCGTTCATCGTGAACCAGTCGGTCTTGCGGGTGACGGGCTCTTCGTCGGCGAACAGCGCGTAGATGGCCTCGAGTGCCTCTTCCATCATCGGGCGCTGCTTCACCGGGTCGATGCCCATCATGTAGGCGTCGGTCGGCAGCGCGCCGGGGCCGGTACCGAAGATGCAACGACCGCGGGTCATGTGGTCGAGTAGCACCCACCGATCGGCGACCAACCACGGGTGGTGATACGGCAGCGACGTGACGCCGGTGCCGAGCTTGATGTGCTTGGTTCGCTCGGCCGCCGCGGCGATGAAGATCTCGGGACTGCCGATCAGTTCGTAACCGCCCGAGTGGTGTTCGCCGAACCACACCTCGTCGTATCCGAACTTGTCGAGGGCGACAGCGCGGTCGAGGTCGTACTCATAGGCCAGCGTCGGGCTCTGACCAACCGGATGGAATGGCGCGAAGAACGCGCCGAACTTCATGGGCCACGGTGCGGGCACGTTCAAGCTCCAGTCGCGGCGACGTTGTTTAAGAAGCCGATGAGGGCCGCGTTGACCTCATCAGGCTTTTCTTGTTGCACCCAGTGCCCGGCGTTGTCGACGAGAACGTCGCCGCGGTGATCACTCAGCGCATGATGGCCGGCACCGGGCGGGCTCATCACCACCACCGGATCCTGCTTGCCACCGATGAACAATGACGGCACTTCGACCTTCACGCCGTCGAGCTGCGGCGTGAGTTCCCAGTTGCGATGGAAGTTGCGATACCAGTTGATGCCGCCAGTGAACCCGGTGTGGGTGAACTCATCGACGTAGTGGTCGACCTCAGCCTGCGTGATCCAGCCTGGCAACTCGGCGGGCTCGGGGGGCAAACGGTCGACAAAGCCACGGCCGTCTTTCTTCATGCCGGTCGGATCCATCATCGACTTGTCGCCCTCTTTCATCGACGTGCCGCACAGCAGGCGCGTCATTGTGCGCCGCGGGTCGCGGGCGAGTTCCTCGTCGGCGGGGCCGACCTCCTGGAAATACAGGATGTAGAAGAAATTGTCGTCGCCGAAAACCATCTTCAGTCCTTCGACTACCGACACGGGGCCGCGCTGCATGTGAGGCACGCTCATGTTCACCAGCGCCCTCGTGTACTCGGGCTTGAGTTGCGCGAAATGCGACGCAACGAACGAGCCCCAGTCGTGACCGACAATCACCGCGTCCTTCTCGCCCAGCGCGTCGAGGAGTCCGGCCAGGTCGTCGGTGAGATGCGTGATGTCGTAGTCGGTGATCTCGTCGGGACGCGACGAGCCGCCGTAACCGCGCTGGTCGGGCACGATCACCCGGTAGCCCGCCGCGGCGAGTGGTTGGATCTGGTGGCGCCACGAGTAAGCCAACTCGGGGAAGCCGTGAGCGAGCAGCACCGCAGGACCGGTTCCGGCTTCGAACACGCGCAGCGCGACGTCGTTCGTGTCAATCATGTGCTCGTGGACAGGAACCTCAGGCATTCACGGTCTCCTCGTTCGTTTCGTTGAGCGCGGCGAGCAATTCCTCGCGGCGGGGGCCGGCCATGGTGGCCTCGGGGTACTTCTCGGGATTGGCCATCACATCGGCGACTCGACCCATCACCACCGGGTCGCTCATCATTTCGCTCGGCAGCGCGAGCAGATTGAAGAACCGGGCGAAAGCCCGTCCGATCACGGGGTCGGTGGCGGCGGCGGTGAAGATCGCCCGTATCGGATTGGCCTCCTTCTTGTCTGAGGGCGTGCCGAGCGTCTGGCCCAACGGGTCGCTGCCTGCTTTGTCCATCATCACGGAGAGGTCGAACCACGGCTCGACCTGTTCGTGACTCGCCTTCTCATACGCCTTCGCTCGACCCACCGCGTCGTCGCCGTGTCCGGCGAACGCGTCAGCGAGCAACGTGGCCTGCACCATCGCCAGCGAACAGCCCCGGCCGTAGAGAGGGTTCGTGCACGTGTGCGCGTCGCCGATCGCGTGGAAACCGAGCACGGTTGGGTTGCCGTCGGCGTCGACAAACTTGCGCAACCGGTTCAACAGCCCGCCCATCACTTTCACCTCGGTGCGGGGTTCGAGCGGGCCGTCCTTGAAGAACACGTCGGGGCCGGGGAGCAGCGTGCAAGCCCGGTCGAACAGGTCTTCGTGCTCGAGGGCGCGTCGCATTTCACGGTCGTCGCTGCGCACGGCGAGCGTGACCGACAGCGTGCCTGCGTCGCCGGGAATGCCGAGGAACTTCACGAAGCCGAGGTCGCCGCCGAGCTTGGCCTCTTTGAGGTTGTCGATGCCGCCGGGCCACGAGTACCAGCGTGAGACGTACATCAGGCCACTTTCGACAATCGTCTCCTCGACATCGACACCGAGGGGCTTGAGCAGTTCGGGCACGTTCGACCGGCGTCCGCCCGCGCCCACAACGAAGTCGCCGCGATATTCGGTGCCGTCGTCGAGCACTACGCCTTCGACCACGGGCACGCCGTTGACAGGATCCCCCGCGATGAGCGAGGCGACATGGGTGTCGGTGATTGCGGTGACGTTGGCCTCGGCCACCACCGCCATGCGCAGCACCCACTCAAAGGTCGTGCGCCGGATGATGAGCACCTTCAGGTCTTCGTCGCCGGACTGCGGTTCGTCGTCGGGGAACTGGCCCATGCCCGGCATGTCCAAGCCGCCCGCCGCGTGAAGCTTTTCGAGCACGTCGGGGAATCTGTCGCGCAAGGTGACCATTAGGCGGGCAAGGAAGCCGTGCGTCTGGTGCACCTGCGGGGCGCCCTGCCGTGGTGCGTTGAACGCTTCTTCCGCCGTGGCTGTGGCCGGTAGCGGATCGCGTTCGAGCAGCGTCACTTTGTGCCCGGCGCGACTCAGACTGAGTGCGGCACCCAGTCCGCCCACCCCGGCGCCGATCACCACGAGGTGCTTCTGGTCGCCCATCCGAATTATGGTAACGGGCGTTGCCAATTTCTGCCACTTCTCCGAGGCGTGACGTCCGCTGGGTCGGCCTACGGCCTAACGAGCGACGCGAGCAGCGCCGAGTCCTTCTCGTCGACACCGCGTTCGACCTGCTCGGAACCGAGGGCGCCGCGGGCACGACGGTGCGGGCGGTGTGCGCGCAGGCCGCGCTCAATCCCCGCTATTTCTACGAGAGCTTCGAGGACATCGATGCGCTGCTGGTCGCGGTCTACGACCACGTAGCGGCCCAGCTCGCCCAGGCGATCAGCGTCGCCCCGATACGCGCGGCCAAGTCGTCCCTCGACGCGGCTCGACGCGGCATGGAGGCGATCGTGCGCTTTATCGACGAAGACCGGCGGCGCGCCCGGGTCCTTTACGTCGAGGCGCTCGGCAACGAGGCGCTCGCTCGTCATCGACTCGCCATGGACCGCGCCGCGGTGGTAAGCCTTGAAGAACAAGCGATAGAAGCTGCGGGCGCATGGCCCCAAGGCGAACGGGTCAGCCAGGTCGGCGCGGCCATGCTCATCGGCGGTATCAGCGGAGTGCTGCGCGACTGGATCGACGGCCGCATCGCCGTCACTCGCGATCAGTTGGTCGACGACCTGGCCGAGTTGTCGCTCGCGTTGGGCGAGACAACAGAGAAGATCGCGCGACGCCGCGCCCGGTCGAAAAAGTAGCCCCTCCTGCTCAAGCCGCCGCCGGCACTCCGAGCCGCTTGAGCGTGGGGCCCATCATCTCGACGAAGTTGTCGCAGTAGAACCGCTGCTTCACTTCGTCACTCGCGGTCTCGAGTGACGCGTCGAAACGGCCCAGCGGGTTTCGTCCGCCTTCGACGTGCGGGTAGTCACTGGAGAACATGCACATGCCGGGGTCGCCCTGTGCGGCGATCCAGCCGGCGTCTTCGTGCGGATACGGCGTCACCTTCACCTGGCGCTTCATGTACTCACTCGGTTTGAGCGACAGCTTCTGCAACCGCTCTTCATTCTTGTAGAACGCGGTCGCGCTCGAATCGATCGAGCGCATGAGGCCGGGCAGCCAACTGCCGCCTTGTTCGATCACGCCCCATTGCAGCGTCGGGTAGCGCTCGAGCGCACCGTCGATAATCAGCGTCGCGAGCGTTTGCATCACTGGATACTGAATGGCCATGTAGCTCACACTGCGGAAATTGCCGTCGCCACCATGAAAGTCGGGAACGGGCGGCAAACCGTTCTCGAAGTACTTGGGGTTCAGCAACGTCCCACCACCACCAACGTGGAACACGATCGGCACGCCCGCGTCTTGCGCCGCCGCCCACACCGGGTCGAGCTTGACGTGTGAGGGACTGTGGTCGGTGGGGCAACTCGACGCGATCATGAGCGCGGCCGCGCCCTGTTCGATCGCCTCGGTCGCCATCGCGCCGGCACGACCGAACTCGGCCAGCGGCACATAGGCGACGGGCAGCAGGCGTTTGTCGACCGAGCAGAAGTCGACCATGGCGCGGTTGTGGGCGCGGGCCAAGCCGTAGGCGTAGTCCATGTCGTCGGCTCGTTCGGCCCTTTCCAGCGTGCCGTTAGCGAACGTGTTGAACACGAGCTGGCTGGCGACGCCGATGAGGTCGAGCGCCTTGGGCCGGTCTTCAGCAATGAAGCTGCCGGTGGCTTTCCAGTTCTTGCGGGTCATGATCTCGGCTTCGTCGCGCTCGCGGAACTCGGGGTCGGCGTGACGATCGCGGAAGTGCTCGATGAGGTCGGCCTCTCCCGGCGCCACGCTCGTCACGTACAGCGGCGGAATGCGATCGCGAATGTCGGCATCCGCGTAGGGGATGAAGAAGTCGGGCGTCTCCACCACGTGGGCGTCGGCGTCGTGAACCAGGCGATCAGAGGGCACGTACGGCATGCCACAGAAACTACGGCGCGACTGCCGCCTCTGTCTCGGCGACCGCCGGCGCGGTCATACGGGCGACCGTTACTGCGGCGGCAAGCACGCCGATCGCGCCCACCAGCTGCAGGACGGAGATCGACTCGTTCAACAGGGTCGTGCTTAGGATCACGGCGAACACGGCCTCGAGCGTGAGCACCACTGCTGCGCGGGCTGGACCGAGCAAACCCAACGCCGCGAACATGGCGCCGAATGCGACGGCGTTCGCCAAACCGTTGCCCATCAGCATCGACCAATGCCCGTGCACTGTCTCGTAACCGGGGCCGATCAGGGCGCGAATGGTGAACGACATCGACGCGCCGAGCGCCACCCATGCACCGGTGACGATCGCGTCGCTGCGCTCGTTCAGCCGCGACCCAACGGTCACGTAGGCCGCGAACGTCGTGGCCGAACACAACGCCAGGAGAATGCCCGCGCCGGAAATAGCGAGGCGCGCGCCGCCGGTCGCAACGAGCGCAGAGCCACCGACCGACATCGCGAGCGCGCCCAGCATCAGCCGCGTCGGCTGCCGCCGATCGCGCACGGCTTCGATGACGGTCACCAGCGCGGGGTACACGTAGAAGATCAGCGTCACCGTGGCGGCCGTCCCCCGAGCGAGGCTGGCGAAAAAGAACGACGACTCGACCATGTAGCCGATGGCGCCGAGCAGAAAGATGCCGAGCCACTCGCCTTTCGCCGGCCGCAACGACGTGCGACGCAACGCGCATGCGGCGAGCAACAACACACCGCTGATCCCGAACCGGATGCTCAAAGCGGTCGGCGCAGCGAGCCCTGCCTTCGCGAGCTTGGAACCGAAGACGATCGTGAACGCGTAAGCGAGTCCAGCCATCGCGCCGAAGCTCACGCCGATCTGCGTTCGATGGTCCGCCGCCTCCGTCATCGGGTACAGCAAACCATTCTGAGTGCATCCGTACGTCCATGGCACGCGTATACGCACTCAGAAGGGCGGGCCCGGAATACCTGACCAAAAAGGTCGGTTATTCTTCGCAGTTCGAACAAGGAGACTCCTATGGCAATACGACTGGGCGACGAAGCCCCCGACTTCACCGCCGAAACCACCGAGGGATCCGTCAATTTCCACGAGTGGCTCGGCGAGTCGTGGGGCGTGCTGTTCAGCCACCCCAAGGACTTCACCCCGGTGTGCACCACAGAGCTCGGCCTGGTGGCCAGCCTCAAGGGGGAGTTCGAAAAGCGCAACGCGAAGGTGATCGGCTTGTCGGTCGACACCCTTGATAATCACGAGGGGTGGGCCAGCGACATCAAGGAGACCCAGGGCCACGCCCCCAACTTCCCGATCATCTCCGACGCCGACCGCAAGGTGTCCGACCTTTACGACATGATCCACCCGAACGCGAACGACACCCTCACCGTGCGCTCGGTGTTCGTGATCGGTCCTGACAAGAAGGTCAAGCTCACGTTGACGTACCCGGCCTCCACTGGTCGCAACTTCAACGAGATCCTCCGCGTGATCGACAGCCTCCAACTCACGGCCAACCACAAGGTCGCGACGCCGGGCAACTGGGAGCAGGGCGGCGACGTGATCATCGTCCCCGCCGTCTCCGACGAAGACGCCAAGGGCCTGTTCCCCAACGGTTGGGACGAGCAGAAGCCCTACCTTCGCGTCGTCGCTCAGCCCGGCAAGTAACTCCTTCCACCAGCTCCTTTCTGAGGAGAGTTAGACGGCAAAGGGCCTTCTAACTCTCCTCAGAACGCGTCAGGAGTCGAGGTTCTTCAGGCGAATCCCGCTGAATTCGATGTCGCGTTGCCTGATGACGTCGTCCCACACGCCCTTGAGGTCTGTCACGATCCGGAACTCGACGCTCGCCTCGCGGTGCTTGTCGAGCAGGGGACCGACCGGCTGCATGTCGAGGGGCGCGACGTTCTGCTCGCTTATCCAGCCACCGCCGACCGGGTTCTTCCGAAACGGCGCGGCGTCGAACCGGTAGGCGTAGAGCTCGCAGTCGAGAAATCGATCTAACCAGTCCCACTGGATGGCTGCGACTCGTTTGTCGTCGTCGGATCCTCGGAAAAGTGAAAGAACGAACGCGGGCACGCGTCGACCGTACTGTCGGCGCCCGATGTTGTTTCCCGCGCGCTACTGGCCCGGCCTGGCCGACGGGTTCGATCGCGTCGCGTTCAGGCGACAGATGATGCGCAACGCTGTCACTGCGGGGCGAGACCGCGCTGCGTCTGCCCGGCGACTAGTCCTCGGCGACCATAAGCCACCGCGCGCCGGGGCCGTCCTGCGCAGCCACGTCGTGCGGGTTCGA
>JACCXE010000403.1 GCA_013697265.1 Actinomycetota bacterium
GCCTTGCCGAACGCCTCGGCGAGCTGGTCAGGATTCTCGTGGAAGCGTCTGGCGATGGGCTCGTAGACCGGGTCCATCTTCAGCGCCAGATCGCTCGTCAGCATCATCGGCGCGTGCCGCTTCGACGGATCGTGGGCGTCGGGGACGGTGCCGACCGCCTCGGGGTTCGTCGGCGTCCACTGTTTGGCGCCAGCCGGACTCGTCGATAGCTCGTAGTCGTAGCCGAACAGGTTGTCGAGGTATCCGTTGTCCCACGTGGTCGGCTCGTTGGTCCACGCGCCTTCCAGCCCACTGGTGATCGCGTCGGGGCCCTTGCCCGTGCCGGAGCTGCTGATCCAACCGAAGCCCTGGTGCTCGACCGGGCACCCCTCGGGTTCGGCACCGACGAGGTCGGGGTCGCCCGCTCCGTGACATTTGCCGAAGGTGTGGCCACCGACGATCAGCGCCACGGTCTCCTCGTCGTTCATCGCCATGCGGCGGAACGTCTCGCGGATGTCGCGCGCTGAGGCGACCGGATCCGGGTTGCCGTTCGGCCCCTCCGGGTTCACGTAGATCAGCCCCAACTGCACGGCGCCGAACGGACCCGTGAGCTCCCGGTCGTCGCCGTAGCGCTCGTCGCCGAGCCAGGCGTCCTCGGGGCCCCAGAAGATCTCATCGGGCTCCCAGACGTCCTCGCGGCCGAAGCCCATGCCGAACGTCGTGAACCCCATCGACTCCAGGGCGACGTTGCCGGTGTACACCAGGAGATCGGCCCAGGAGATCTTTTGGCCGTACTTCTGCTTGACCGGCCAGAGCAACCGGCGCGCCTTGTCGAGGTTTGCGTTGTCGGGCCAGCTGTTGAGGGGGGCGAAGCGCTGGTCGCCACTGCCGGCACCGCCTCGGCCGTCCGCGATGCGGTAGGTGCCGGCGGAATGCCACGTCATCCGGATGAAGAGCGGGCCGTAGTGGCCGTAGTCCGCGGGCCACCACTCTTGCGACGCCGTCATCACCTCGACGATGTCCCGCTTCAGCCCGTCGAGGTCGATGGACTTGAACGCTTCGGCGTAGTCGAAGTCCGCGTCCATCGGGCTGGACACGGGCGTGTGCTGGTGGAGCACCGAC
Organism: Actinomycetota bacterium; assembly: GCA_013697265.1. GTDB lineage: Bacteria > Actinomycetota > Acidimicrobiia > Acidimicrobiales > JACCXE01 > JACCXE01. The sequence goes on from JACCXE010000403.1 coordinate 1,102, forward strand.
AGGTCGAGCTGATTCGGCCACCAGTCCTGATTCTTCCTCGGCCTCTGGGCCTTGGCCTCTGGGGCGTCGATCGCTGGGTTTTCACTTTCGCTACCGCTGTCTGACATATCGGTCACTCTCCTGTGTTGACGTCTTGCTTGGCTGACTTGGTGGTGAGGCTGGCTGCTCTACGAAGTTGCGCGACACACTCAGGACATCGGCCCCAGTAGATGACCTCGGCTTCGTCGATCTGGTAGCCCGCGTCGTCGGCAGCCGTGAGGCACGGGGTGTCCCCGACTGCGCAGTCGACGTCGAGCGTCCGGCCGCAGGTCCGGCAGATGAGGTGGTGGTGGTTGTCGTCCACTCGGTCCTCGTAGCGGGCCGGCGAACGAGCGGGTTGGATGCGCCGCACGAGGCCCTTGTCCGTGAGGGCTCCGAGAACGTCGTACACGGCCTGCCGCGAAACGGCCCCGATCTCGGCTCTGACCATCTTGTCGATGTCGTCCGCGGTGCTGTGCGGCTGGTCGGACACCGCTCGCAGGACGGCCAGCCGCTGGGCCGTGACATGCAAGCCGTGTTGGCGGAGAAGAGCCTCGTGGTCAACGGATGGCTTCTTCGACACGGGCGCAGCGTAAGCACAATTCTGGAGTGAGTCAAAATCTGGCTGAAGACCAGACGCGGACCCCGTCACCGGTCCCGGCCTGACCGGCCGCCGAGACTGCCACCGTTCGCAAGGTGGCTCAACTCGTGGCGGCCGGCTTACGAGTGAGCGAACACATTGCGCTCGTCGTGCCGGCGAAATCGTTTAATCGCCGCTACCTGGAGACCAACGCAGCCCGGCTTGGGCACGATCTTCCGGTCTGAGCCAGCGCAGCCGCGGACCGCCAGGGCCGTTGGAAAAATCGCGGACCCCCGCCGCGTTCGATCCCAGCTCACGCACCCGTCACGCCCGGCATAGTTCGTGAAAGGACAAGCATCAGCGCGCCGAGGATGAGGGCCAACAGGCCCGCTAGCGCGGTGGTGGCAAGTTGGCGACCGTTGAGCTGTGGGCCGGTCACCGCCAAGGTCCCGCCGGTACTCGCGGTACTCGCGGTACTCGCGGTACTCGATGAGCGGGCGAGTTCCGATCCACCAGTTGGCGCCGCGGGGGCCGCTCTTGGAGGCAGGCTGCGAGGACCGCCCGTCGACGATGTCGTGGCGAGCCTCGCGGTTGTCGTGGTTGTTGCGTCTTGGCCAGTTGTGCTGGTGATCGGAATGGTCGCTGTCGGACGAGTCGTGCTCGTCGAGGTGGTCGCTGTCGAGGGTCGCGCGGTTGTGGTTGTGGCCGGAACCGTGGTCGACCCGATTGTCGTGGTCGTCGGAAAAGTCGTGGTGGTCGTCGGCGAGGGTCGCGCGGTTGTGGTTGTGGCCGGGACCGTGGTCGTCGACCCGATTGGCGTTGTCGTCGTCGTGCTCGTCGAGGTCGTCGTCGGCGTCGAGGTGCTCGTCGGCGTCGAGGTGGTCGTCGACCCGATTGGCGTTGTCGTCGTCGAACTCGTCGAGGTGGTCGTAGTCGTCGAGGTGGTCGTAGTCGTCGTGATCGTTGGCGCGATGACGCATGGCGCGCGGCTGACAACGTTGGTGTCCAAAGTGACCGCGCCGTTGCGAGCCAGCAGGCGGCCGGAGACTTGTGTGTTCGTGTTCGCAGTGATCGAGGTGAGGGCGAGAATGGTGCCAACGAATCGTGTGCCCGTGCCAAGCGTCGCTGAGCTTCCTATCTGCCAGAAGACGTTGCAGCTGTTGGCGCCGTCGAGGAGCGCGACCACGCTGTTGGACGCCGTAGTCAGTGTGCTGCCCGACTGGAAGATGAATACGGCCGCCGGGTCGCCCTTAGCGTCGAGGGTGACAGTCCCCGTGAGCTCGAGCGGTGTCCGGGAATACACGCCCGGAGCGAAGGTCTTGCCACCTAGATCGCCCACCACAGGGATTGAGGGGCGGTTGGCGGCGTCGTTGTAAGCGGTGGTGGTGTCGGATTGCGCTTGGGCAGCTGTGGCGTCAGCTCTGTGAATGGTGCCGCCGGTCACGACGCCCGGCGGGAAGCCGGTTACCGCCCCGCCGGGACTCACGCCAAGGTCGCCGTTGACGCTGGAGGTTCCCGTATTCGTTACGGCAGAGCCTGCGAGGACCGCGAAATTGGCCGCTGTGCCAAGCCCGACTGTTGCCGGCCCCGCGCCGGCGCGGTCCCCGCCGACGGCAACAGCTACCGCTATTAGCAGCACGGCCCCAGCAAGTCTTGCCGCGAGCAAAGCAAGCTGGGTATGCATGCATCGCAAGGGTACCTGTTGTCGGGCTATTCCAAATCGCGGCCCATCGCGACCAGAGTCTGCCTGCCAGGCACCACGAAGTGGCCGAATCCTTTTGGGAGTCGCTTCGGCGGAGAGATGTCCAGGTGGGGAGGCCCGTTGAAACGCGGGCGCTAGCCGTGATCGACCGCGAGTTCACCG
>JACCXE010000413.1 GCA_013697265.1 Actinomycetota bacterium
CCGTTAATGTCCAAACCCGAATGTCCCGGGTCTCTGCCTACGTGGCACTTACGAAGCCGCGCATCATCGAGTTGTTGCTGGTGACGACGCTGCCGACGATGGTCGTCGCGCAGCGGGGACTGCCGCCTATCTGGTTGATGGTGGTCACGATGGTGGGCGGTTCGCTGGCCGCGGGCGGTGCCAACGCCATCAACATGGTGGTGGACCGCGACATAGACGCCTTGATGCCGCGGACGAAGAACCGCCCGCTCGTGACCGGCGCGATGACGCCGACCGCGGCGCTCGTATTCGCGATCATCCTGGAAATCGGCGCATTTGCTGTGCTCTGGAGCGCCGTCAACCTGCTCTCTGCCATCCTCGCCGTCAGCGCGACCGCCTTCTACGTCTTTGTGTACACGATGTGGTTGAAGCGCACCACGACGCAGAACATCGTGATCGGCGGTGCGGCGGGCGCCGTGCCCGTCCTCGTGGGCTGGGCCGCCGTCACCAACAACCTGAGCTGGGCGCCGATCCTGCTCTTCGCCATCATTTTCGCCTGGACGCCCCCGCATTTCTGGGCCCTCGCCATCAAGTACCGCGACGAATACGCGTCGGTCGACGTACCCATGCTGCCCTCGGTCGCGTCGCACAAATCCACGTCGCGCCAGATCACCGCCTACACGATCCTGCTGTGGGTGATTTCTCTCGTCTTCGGCCCGGTCGCGCACATGGGCCCGATCTATATGGCCTCGGCCACGGTGCTCGGCGGTGCGTTCCTCTGGTACTCCGTCGCATTGCAGCGTGACGGCTCTACGGTGCGGGCCATGCGGTTGTTTCACTATTCGATTACGTACGTGACGCTGCTGTTCGCGGCTATGGCCGTTGACGCTCTCGTCCGGGGACATTGAGGAGCAACGTGGGTGAATCGCTGTTCGTAACCGCTGATCACAAACGCATCGGCCGCATGCAAATCGTGATTGCGCTGACGCTGTTGGGCGTCGCCGGCGCGGCGGGAATCGCAATCCGGGTACAGGCCGCCGGCGGCACCATCAAACACTTCGATGCGCTGACGTCGCTCCACGACGCCCTGATCGGCGTGTTCGTGATCTTGCCGCTGTGGTTCGGCATCGCGACCGTTGTGGTACCGCTGCAACTCGGCACGAACCGACTGGCCTTCCCGAAGCTGTCCGCTGTCGCCCTCTGGGGTTACGTCGGCGGCGCCGCGATGGTGGTGGGCGGATACACGCACACACCGGCACCCTCCAGCGGGCGCACGGTCTTCCACGGCGTGCCGCTGCCCGGGTCGCTCGCCAAGCTTGCCAATACAAGGGGTGACGACCTGCTGGTGCTCGGCATGCTCATCGGCGCGGTCGCGACCGTTCTGATGGCGGTCAACCTCGTCACAACCATCTCGGCGCGGCGCGCCCACGGTCTCACGATCACCCGCCTGCCCTATTTCTCCTGGTCGGTGCTCGTCGGCGGCATCGGCGTGCTCCTGGCCACCCCGGTGTTCATCGCCGGCCTCACCCTCGTGTGGATCGATCAGCACTTCGGCGGCTCGTTCTTCACCTCGAGCGCGGCCAACGAGTTTTGGACCCATGCGATCTGGCTCGGTGGGCGCCCCGAGGCGTTGCTGGGCTCGGTGTTCCTGCTCGGAGCCGGCAGCGACATCATCGCCACCGCCACGGGAAGGAAGAACGAACTCGACATCGTCACCCGGGCCGGCATCGCGGGCCTGGCCACGTTCGCGTTCGTCGTGTGGACCGGCGGTGTCGGCGACGCCCCGTCTCCGATCGCACCGTTCTTCAATTTCGGCACGGTCCTGCCCGTGCTCGCCGGTGGGGTTGTGGTGCTGAGCTGGTTGGCCCAGCTCCGCCACGGCATCAAGACCATCCCGGCTTTGGTGCCCCTCGTGCTGACGCTGGCGATGGGGGTCGTTGCCCTCGGCCAGGCCGTGCTCGTCTTCACGAACGATTTCGTGCGGGGGACGGGCTGGACTGAAACGAGCGTGGTCTTCTTCGCCGTCACCATCCCGCTCGTCGGTGCAGTCGCTGCTCTGGTGCACTGGGCGCCCAAACTCGTCGGCGGCGTCATGCCCACCGCGGCTGCGGGCCTCGCCAGCGTGTCGATCGCCGGCGGCATGACCCTGTTGTGGGCCTCAGGCGCCCTGCTCGGCGCCGACGGTGCGCCCGACTTCGGCCCTGTGTGGGCCACCGACGGCGGTCACGGCGGCCTCGCCATTGTCGGTGCCGTTGGCATCGCGATTGTGGCCTTCGGCGTGCTCGTGCTTGCTGCGGGCTTCGCCGGTGCCCGCGCCAAAGCCGGCGCGGCCGACCCTTACGGCACCGGCATGACCCTCGAATGGGCCGCCGCATCGCCGCCGCCGTCGCATAACTTCGACAGCGTCCCCGACGTCACGTCGTCCACTCCGTTGCTCGTCGCCACAGGAGCTGCCCAATGACAGCAGTCGCTGCGCTCGAATCAGGTCAGGCCCCCGCCCGTCCGTCGGGTCCGCACGCCTTGACCGTTGCCGCCTACGTGGCCGGCAGCGCCTTCCTGTTGGCGTCGTTCGCGATGCTCGGCGCGTTTTACAACCTGCGCCACGGCTCGGCGGTTTGGCCGCCTAAAGGCGTCAACTTCGACGAGTACCTCAGCGCCATGCTTACCGCCACGATGCTGTTGTCAGCCGGGGTGGTCGGGTGGGCCTCGGCCGCGTCGACCGCTGGCAACCGTCGCCAGGCGATCGGGGCGCTGGCCCTCACGGTCGGCCTTGGTGGGGCGTTCCTCAACCTGGCTTGGTACACCGGCACCCATTCGGGCTTCGGCCCCTCGTCGCATCCGTTCGGCGCCGTGGTCATCACCGGCCTCGTGGTGGCCAGCGTCGCAGTCGTGATCGGCATTGCCTTCCTCGCCGCCACGCTGTTGAAAGCGCAGCTGCGGGCGGGCAACGACAGCGACAGCGCTGTGACGGCGGCGGCCCGGTTCTGGTTCCTCGTTGTCGCAGCCTGGATCGTGTCTCCCGTCGCCCTCTACGGCCTGATGAGCCCGAGGTAGCGGCCATGCTCAACAACGCTTCCAAGTACGCCCTCGGCGTCGCCGTCCTCGGTGTCCTAGCGGCCATCGTCGCGAGCGACCGCGCCGCGGCGGTCGTGCTCGTCGGGCTCGCCATTGTCGCTGCGGTCATTGCCTACGGCGAGGGCCGTGCGGTCGGGCCCGACTTGGCTCCGTTCGCGGCGCCCGACGCCCCGGTTACCGCCACGCCCCTCGATCCGGCCGATGTGCCCCGCGGCTCGATAGGGC
>JACCXE010000471.1 GCA_013697265.1 Actinomycetota bacterium
CGACCGGTGCGCTCTTCCAGGTCACCGTTCCCGAATCGGGCTCGGAAATGCCGAGAATGCTGCGTAAGGCCGTGGTTTTGCCCGAGCCGTTCGGCCCGAGGAAGCCGAGCAGCTCGCCGGGCGCGACGCGCAACGAGAGGCCGTCGAGGGCGACCAGGTCACCGAACCGCCGAGTGAGTCCCTCCGCCACGAGCACCGCGGGAGGCTATCGAACAGCCGTGTAACGACTGCAGGATCGGGTAGGTCATAACCCCGTGGCGGACTCTCCTGGAATGACACTGCCCGACCGAATGATCGCTGCGGCTGAACGCGGCGGCGTGGTGCGCTTCGTCAACGGCGACGACGTTCAGACCGTGTCGTGGGCGGCCCTATTGGACGATGCGCACAAGATCGCGGGGGCGATGAGCGCGCACGGCGTCGGCCCCGGGGCGCACGTGGCCATCCTCGGTACGACGTCGCGGTCGCTTACGACCACGATTCAGGCCACGTGGGTCGCCGGCGCGACGGCCATGGTGTTGCCGCTACCGATGCGCCTCGGTTCCGTCGACGAGTTCATTTCGCAGACCCGCGCGCGCATCGTGGCTGGCGACACCGCGCTGTTGGTCATCGACGACGACCTCGCCGCGTTCTACGAACCGTCCGCCACCGATCCGCCGATCGTGTCGATGAAGGACCTGTTCGACGAGGCGACCCGGCGCCCTTCCGGCGGGTTCGACGTTCCGACCATCGATCCGGATTCGCTCGCCGTGCTGCAGTTCACATCGGGCTCTACCGCCGACCCCAAAGGCGTGATGCTGCCCCATCGCACCGTCTTGGCGAACCTCGATGGCGCCACGACCGCATTGCAGCTCACCGGCGACGACGTGGCGGTGTCGTGGCTGCCGCTGTACCACGATATGGGCCTCATCGGTCTGTTCACGCTGCCCATGGTTAACGGCATCGACCTCGTGCTGGCGTCACCGCAGGACTTCATGGCGTCACCGGGCCGCTGGCTCCAGTGGATGTCCGACTTTGGTGGCACGGCAACGGCAGGGCCGAACTTCTCCTACGCCCTCGCGGCGCGCGCGCTTCGCCGCCAGAGCGGTCTCGACTTGGCCTCGTGGCGGATAGCGTTGAACGGCGCCGAGCCGGTGAACCCCACGACGGTGCGCGATTTCACGGAAGCGGCGTCTGCGTTCGGCATGCCCGCCGGCGCCGTGTTCCCCGCGTTCGGTATGGCCGAGCTCGCGATTGCCGGCACGTTTCCGGTGCCCGGCCGCGGACTGCGCGTCGACGCGGTGGATGCCCGCATGATCGAACACGATCGCTTCGCTCGCCCCGTCGCCGACGAGCACGCCGACGGAGCGAAAGGATTCACCCTGCTGGGCCGGCCCATCCCCGGCCTCGAGATCCGCATCACCGACCCAGTTTCCGGGTCGACGATGCACGAACGCGAAGTGGGCGAGCTGGAAATCAGCGGCACCTCGGTGACGCCTGGGTATTACAAGCGACCGGACGAGACCGCGGCCACGTTCCGGGGCGAGTGGTTGCGCACCGGCGACCTCGGCTACCTCGTCGACGGTGAGTTGGTGCTGTGCGGCCGCATCAAGGACGTGATCATTGTCGGCGGGCGCAACGTGTTCCCCGAGGACGTCGAGCGCGCCGCCGAACGGGCTGACGGCGTGCGTCCGGGCAACGTGATCGCGTTCAGCATCACCAACGCCCGGGGTAAGGAACGCCTGGTCGTTGTGGCTGAGACCAAGGCCGACGACCACGCGTCGATGCGGGCCGACGTGTCCAAGCGCGTGCAAGAGTCGGTCGGCCTTCCGACCGACGACGTAGTGCTGGTGCTACCGGGAAGCCTGCCCAAGACCAGCAGCGGCAAGTTGCAACGCAGCCTGTGCCGCACCCGCTACCAGTCCGACGAACTCCAACCCGTCTAAGGCTTCTTGAGGTCGGCCACGACTCCGGCCCACACCTCTTTGTCGCCTGCGTACGGCGCGTAGAACGACAGGCGGTCGAGCACGTCGCCGTAGCGGCCCCGCAGGCCTTCGGCCACCTGGTCGGGTGCGGCCACCACTGCGAACGCGTCGAGCACGTCGTCGGGAATCGCCTCACCCATTTCCTTCCACTGGCCCTGCTTGCTCATGGCGTTGAGCTTTGGGTGCAGGTCGTCCCAGCCGTGCAGTTCGAGCACGCCTTTGTACGCAGGAGTGGATCCGTAGAACGCGATCTGGGCCCGCACCGCGGTGTCGGCCTTGGCCATCTCTTCGTCTGTGCTACCCGTCACCACGAACGCGGGGATCGACAGTTCGAAATCGGTGGAGGACCGGCCTGCCGCTTTCATGCCCCGTTCGAGGGCGGGCAGGGTTACCTCGCGGATGTAGCGCTCGGTGGTGAAGCCGTGCACGAGCATGCCGTCGCACACCTCGCCGCAGACCTCGGT
>JACCXE010000474.1 GCA_013697265.1 Actinomycetota bacterium
GCATCACCAAAGTCACCATTACCGAGGAGTAGACGTGTCCGATTTTCCTGCTGAACACCTGGCGGAACGCACTACGCGTTTCCCGAAGGCGCCTGACCTCGGCATCGACCCGGAAAAGCGCTTTACCGCGGTCATCTCGACGTCCAAGGGCGACATCACCGTGGCGCTCGCGCCAGAGCGGGCGCCGAACACTGTCAACTCCTTTGTGTACCTGGCCCGCAACGGCTACTACGACGGCCTCATCTTTCACCGCATAATTCCCGGTTTCATGGCCCAGGGCGGCTGCCCCGAAGGCTCGGGAAGCGGTGGGCCCGGCTACCAGTTCGCCGACGAGTTGCCCGCGGCGGGTCGTTATGAAATCGGTTCGCTCGCCATGGCCAACGCGGGGCCGAACACGAACGGATCGCAGTTCTTCATCATCAGCGGCCAAGACGGCGTGCGCCTGCCTCCGCTGTATTCGCTGTTCGGCCAAGTGATTCAGGGCCTCGATGTGCTCGCGGCGATCGAGGCTGCGGGTTCACGCTCGGGGGCACCGACCGAGCAGGTCACGATCAACTCGGTGCGGGTCACCGAGGCCGACGGCTAGGGCAGCTGCTCGAGGGTCGCTTCGTCGCCGTTGCAATAAACGGTGGCCGAGCCGACGCCAACGACTGACCACTCGCCCTTGGGTGAACGCAGCGCGGCGGTGGCGTCGTCAACGGCCACAACCGGCAGGCCTTTGGTCGCGAGCTGAATGGTGCGGCGCTTGGTCTCGTGATGCCAGTCGCTGGTCTTGGTCATCGCGGCCATCGACGGCACCAACCCGAGGCCGAGCGTGAACGCGCCACCGCGAGGATCCACCATCGGGTCACCGAGCACCATGGCGCCCGCACCGGTTCCGGCCACCGCGGTGCCGTCGTTCCAGGCCGCGACAAGCGCGTCCCACAACGGCGTGTCCTTGAGCACAGACCGCAGGTGCAGCGGCGAGCCGTCGCCGAAGTAGACGAGCGACGCGTTCTTCATCGCTTTCACGTTGGCCTTGTCGCTCGCAGCGGGTCGCCCGAGCACGTCGAGGCCCTTGACCTTTGCACCTAACGCGCCGAAGTAGTCGGTGGCCGCGTCGACGGTGCGCTGCGGGTGCTCGTAGGCCGCCGCCGTCGGCACGATCAACACTTCCTTGGCGCCGGTCTCCTTCAGCAACAACTCGTCGATGGGCCGGCAGCCCTCGGTCCACTCATGACCTCCGACCAACGCTAACCAACCCGTCATTCGTTCGTGTCTCCTTGTAGTTGGCGCGTGCCTTTGCGAACCGCGACGGCCGAAATATGCGGGGCCACGATCGGGAACGTTCGGTTCATCATGAACCGATCACAGTCGGTGATTGCGAATCCGTTTCGGCGCAACGCGTCGATTGGGTCGCGGTTGGCGCGGCATCCGGCGGCCACATGGCGCCACACCGGGGTCGACGCGTCCTGCATGCGGGCCCGCCAACCGGTGCCCCTCACATGCTCGAGGGCGAGAACGTGTCCTCCGTCGGCGAGCAGGTCGTCGACGTGGCGCAGCGTGGCGTCGACGTCCTCCACCGAGCACAGCACGAGGCTGCACACGATCGTGTCGAACGAGTGCGGCGCGAGGCGGGCTTGGGCGATGGTGGACTGGACAACAGTCACCGGCACCGACGCCTGCTCGACGCGTAACTGGAGCCGTTTGGTCATTGCGGCGTCGGGCTCGAGGGCCACGACCTCGGCGACGTGTCGATAAAAGGGCAGGTTGCGGCCGGTACCGGCGCCGATTTCGAGCACGCGACCCCGAGCTCGGGCGACGAGGCGTTCGCGTCGTTCGCCCAGGCCGGCCGCGTCGAGTTGGTCCATGCTCCGGTCGTGCCAGGCAGCGAAAACGGGGTGGGCCACGCTCGCGACGCTACAAGCGGCGCCATAGAAATCGGTATTGGCGCCGAAGGCGCCGCCCGCAGGGCGTAGCTGCCGACACGGCGACGCCTCATTACCGACGAGTAACGTGCGCGGACATGACCATCAAGCGTGTCGGCATTGTCGGATCCGGAATCATGGGCTCGGGCGTCGCGGAAGTAGCTGCGAAGGCGGGCCACGAAGTGGTGTTGCGCAGCCGTCGGCAAGAGACCGCCGACGCCATGCTCGCATCGCTCGAGAAGTCCCTGGCCAAGCAGGTCGACAAGGGCCGGCTGTCCGAGGAAGACCGTGATGCGGCGCGCGGGAGGGTCACCGCAACCTCAGAGTTGACCGCATTGAAGG
>JACCXE010000475.1 GCA_013697265.1 Actinomycetota bacterium
ATGATCGTCGGCATCGTCGGCGCCCTGCTCTCGCTCGCCTTCTGGAGTTCATGGGGCGGCTTCGGTGGCAGTGAGCGACGCGATCGCGACGTCATCGTCGAGCGGTAACTACCGCAAAATCAAAAAAGAGCCCGTCCTGACGAATGTCGGGGCGGGCTCTTTTGGTTGTGCGGAGACGGGCTACAGAGGCGAAGGCGGACCCAGGTAACAGAAGTTGTTGAGGGCGACGTTGCCGACGATCACGCCGTAGCAGGGGCCGTCGGTGTCGATTTCGATGGGTGAGCAGTTGGTGAAGCACTGGGGTGGCGGCGCCATCGCAGTAGCGGCTGTGACGCCACCACCGATCAGCGAGATGATCCCCAGGACCACAACTGCCATACGTGTGCGCATGGTCATGTCTCCATCTTGTCAGCAGAGGTCCGATTAGTCGAGAACATCCGCGTTTCATCTGTATGGCGTTTCCGCAGCCCGGCGATCGTCGGGCTCGATGCGACGTGGCACGATCTCGCAGGTGACCAGTGGACCGCCCGACGCGCAGCACCTGCGCGACCTCGCGCTGCTTCGCCGGGTGCGGGACCGCATCGACCGCGACTACGCGCAGCCCTTAGACGTCGAGGCTCTCGCCCGCGGCGCGCATATGTCGGCCGGCCACCTCAGTCGCCAGTTCAAGGCCGCGTACGGCGAGTCGCCATACAGCTATGTGATGACGCGGCGCATCGAGCGGGCCATGACGTTGCTTCGCCGCGGCGACCTCACCGTCACCCAGGTCTGCTTCGCGGTCGGTTGCTCGTCGCTCGGCTCCTTCAGTACGCGCTTCACCGAACTGGTCGGAATGTCACCGAGCAACTATCGACGCGACGCAGCACGGGCGACGGCGGGCATGCTCTCGTGCGTGGCGAAACAAGTCACCAGACCGGTCAGGAATCGAGAAGCGTTGGCTCGCGAACGCCAGTCACTATGACCGGCATGGACATCACCATTCACTCGACCTTCCTCCCGCACGACGATCCGGATGCGGCGATCACCTTTTATCGCGACACGCTGGGCTTCGAGGTACGCCTCGACGTCGGCTACGAAGCGATGCGCTGGATCACGGTCGGCCCCGTAGGCCAACCCGACACGTCGATCGTGTTGTCGCCGCCGGCCGCCGATCCCGGTGTCACCGACGACGAGCGCCGCACGATCACCGCGATGATGGCCAAAGGCACCTACGCCATGCTCATCCTCGCGACCAACGACCTCGACGGCACGTTCGCCCGCGTGGTGGCCAGCGGCGCCGAGGTCGTGCAGGAGCCGACCGAACAGCCCTACGGAGTGCGCGACTGCGGCTTCCGAGATCCGGCGGGCAACATGATCAAGATTCAGGAGTTGCCCTGACCGATTGCGGCCAAGTCCACAGAACGGATGGGCGGCAACGCCCGCTCCACGGTCGGCACTGCGACCGACGCCAACGCGCTGCTGCGCATCTTGTTCAGCCGGTTGGGCACGCCCCATATCGGTCACCTCGGCGGGATGTGCCCGCGCTGCGAAGGCATGGGCAACGTGTCCGACATCGACCCTCGCGCAACTCTACGACGAGACGAAGTCGATCAACGAGGGCGGCGATCACGATTCCCGGCTACAGCAGGTCGTGTTCGAGGGCACACTCGCCGAACTGGTGAAGGGCCGCAAGACGCTTAGCGGCAAACACCTCGCGGCCTACGTAGGGCGCTAGGCCCCGTCGGCCCACGTTCACGGCCCGGCCCGCCATTGTTGTGCGCCGTCACGAGGACGCGGGTGATAGCACCAAGACCGACTGGCCAAATCCCATCGTTTCGTCGGTGTGGGGCTTCGGCAGCGGGTCGGCGGCGCCGTCGATCCAACGCACCGCGTCCCAACCGGCCATCGTGCTGATCGTCTCGAGCAACTCCACCGAGGTGACCACGTTGCGCACCTCCTGCCACCGACTCTCGACGTCGAACGAGGCGGACAGTTCGAACACGTTCTTCGCAGCTTTGAGGTGGATCGGAAGACAGCTCAGAACGAATATGCCGCCGGGACGAAGCGCGCGGTGGGCGGATTGCAGGTAGCGGTATGAGTCCTCGTGCTCCATGTGAGTGAAGACGGAGAAGGCGCAGATCACGTCGACGCTGTGGTCGGGCACCGGGAAGTTCTCGGTGGTTTGATGCAGAAACTGCACCGATGACGCGCCCGTGATCGGTGCGGTGAGTCCGCGTGCGTGCACCAGCATCGTCTGGGCGATGTCAGTGCCGATGTAGGCGCCTTCGGTGAGGTACGGGATCACCTGCACCGCAAGGCGGCCGGTGCCGCACCCGAAGTCGAGCAGCGTGCTGTCGGGTTTGAGGCCGGCCATCTTCAGCACCGTCAGCTCAAGCTTGCCGATCTGGTCGAAGTCGCCGTCGCCGATCGACGATTCGCGCGGCAACGAGCGGGCATGGGCTTCGTACAGCTGCTCGTAGCCCTCGAACGACGACGCGGGCGGCTCAGGCGTGCACGTATCGGGTTCGGTCGGCTCGGCACGCCATGCGGTCAGCGCGCTGCGCGCGGTCCGGCGGGCGCGCGCCGGCAACACGGTGCGTGCTGCCCGCACCACCCCCGATCGCAGCTGCGTGATGTCCATGTTCCCCTGCCTTCCGGCGTCAGCGCCTCGACGCTAGCGAACACGCTCCGATGCGGCGACGAGCGA
>JACCXE010000062.1 GCA_013697265.1 Actinomycetota bacterium
GGGCAGCGAGATCGACACGGTGGTCGGCCTCGAAGTCGGCGCCGACGACTACGTGACCAAGCCGTTCCGTCTACGCGAACTCGTCGCCCGGATGCGCGCCGCACTGCGCCGCATGCCCCAGGAAGAACCGATCTCCGAGACGGCGTTCGCTGTCGGCGACCTGCGCCTCGACGCGGCCCGCCACGAAGTAACGCTGCGTGGCGAGGCGCTGGCCCTGCCGCTCAAAGAGTTCGAACTGCTCGAACTGTTGATGGGCAACGTTGGTCGGGTACTCACTCGCGACGTGATCATCGATCGCGTGTGGGGCCCGTATTACGTCGGCGACACCAAGACGCTCGACGTGCACATCAAGCGGCTGCGGGCCAAGGTCGAAGACGACCCGGCCAAGCCGACGCGGATCACCACGATCCGCGGCCTGGGCTACAAGCTCGAAGCCGTTTAGTTCGTCGCTGTTTACCTGAGCGCCACTTTGCGTTGGCGGCTTGGACAATCGGTTTCGATTGACTGAACAACGTGCTGAATCGGGGTACCGAGATCCGCGCGCAAGCAGAGGAAGAGTCGGTTCCGCAACCTCCGCTTCGCGAGCCGCGCTGGGCGACGACGCCTAAGCCCAAGCCCGTCACCAAAGCTGTCCCGGCGCCGGCCGCGACGGTGCAGTGGATACAACCGGCCTCGTCGGCCGGAGCGAACGTCGGGGTGACGATGCAGTTCCAGGCGTTTGCTCCGGCCAACGTCGGCGCCGCACGCGTGCCGCGAGCGAAATCCGAGTTCCACTGGCACCGCGTGGTGCACCTTGACGTGGCGCTGCCGGTCATCGCCGCCGTACTGGTGCTCATCGTGTTGTTGGCGTGGGGCGCATAGACGTGACCGCAGTGGCGACAACGACAATCCCTGTTTCCACCCAAGCGCCGCCGACCCAAGCGCGCAACCTCGACTCCAAGCAGGACATGGGCGACAAGGTCTTCCGCATCGGCACGTCCGCATCGGGCGTCGCCGTGCTCGCGCTGATGGCCGCCGTCGGCGTGTTCCTGTCGGTGCAAGCGGCCCAGGCGCTATCCAAGTCCGGGTTCTCATTCATCACGACGTCGGATTGGCAGCCCGACCGCAACCACTTCGGCATCGCCGCAGTCATCGCGGGCACCGTCACGATCGCCTTAGTGGCCGTGGTCGTCGCGCTGCCGCTTTCGATGGGCACTGCCTTGTTCATCACCGAGGTCGCCCCGCCCCGGTTCCGCTCGCTGCTGATCGCGCTGGTCGACCTCATGGCTGCGGTACCGAGCGTCGTCTACGGCCTCTGGGGCTTGTTCCTCTTCCAGGGTTGGGTGATCAGCCTGTCGCGCTGGATCTCGACGTGGTTCGGCTGGATCCCCATCTTCAAAGTGACCGGCGCCGACCCGCACGGCGCAGTGACCAACTCGACGGTCTTCACGGCGTCAGCGTTCATCGCCGGGCTGGTGGTTGCGCTCATGGTGGTTCCCATCCAGTGCTCGGTCATGCGCGAGGTGTTCTCGCAGGTTCCCTTGGGTGAACGCGAAGGCGCATTCGCACTGGGCTCGACCAGGTGGGGAATGATCCGCGCCGTTTCCCTGCCCTTCGGCCAAGGCGGGATCATCGGCGGCACCATGCTCGGCTTGGGCCGGGCCCTGGGCGAGACCATCGCCGTAGTTCTCATCATCTCGCCCCGCTTCGACATCAACTTCCACGTGCTCGAGGCGGGCGGGAACTCGGTGTCGAGCCTCATCGCGCTGCGCTACAGCGAGGCGTCGGGCTTCGGTTTGTCGGCGCTCATGGCGGCAGGCCTCGCACTGTTCATCATGACGTTGGGCGTCAACTTCGTGGCGTCGATCTTCATCGCGCGGTCGCGATCGGGGGCGAGCAGCGAAGCATGACCACCGTTGTCCGCACCTTCGTCCACCAGCCTGAGCGCCGCGACACGGCGTCGCCCGCCGGGCCGGTTCGCACATTCATCCCCGACCCGGCGCAGGCGCCGGCGGTCATTCCCGGCGTGCGCCGACTGCGCGGCATTTCCCGTGACGAAGCGTTCAACATGGGCGGCGCCGCGCTGTGCGCGCTTTCGGTGTCCCTGTTGCTCTTCGGCCAAATCGCGCCGCTGTCGGGCGTGCTCGGGTTCGTGCTGCTGACCTACGCCGTGTTCCTCTTGGTGTACGCGGTGCTGATCTCGTTCTCCGAGACGCGGCCGGTGGTGGTCGACAAGGTGATGTCGGTCTTGCTGTTCACTGCTGCCGCCACCGCGATCCTGGTGTTGGGCTCGGTGATCATCTTCGTGCTCTTACGGGGGCGCGCCGCCCTCGTGCACACGAACTTCTACACGCAGGACATGAGCGCCACGGGCCCGTCCGAGCCCCTCACATCGGGCGGCATCAAGCACGCCATCATCGGGACGCTCGTGATCATGACGGGCGCGATCGCGATCAGCGTGCCGCTCGGCCTTACCTGCGCCGTGTTCCTCACCGAAACCCGCAGCAAGCTCGGCCGCCCTGTCCGCACGATCGTGGACGCGATGACGGCGCTGCCCTCGATCGTCGCAGGCCTGTTCATCTTCGCCACGTGGGTGCTCATCTTTGGTTTCGAGCGCTCGGGCCTGGCTGCGTCGATGGCAGTCAGCATCATGATGCTGCCGATCATCATCCGCTCGGGCGACGTTGTGCTGCGTCTCGTGCCCGGCAACCTGCGTGAAGCTTCGGCGGCCCTGGGCGCGCCCACGTGGCGCACGGTCTGGCACGTCGTGGTGCCGACCGCGCGATCGGGCCTCACGACGTCGGTGATCTTGGGCGTGGCCCGCGGCGTGGGCGAAACCGCACCGGTGCTGCTCACCTCCGGCTTCGCCGCCGGGTTGAACCTCAACCCGTCCAAGAACCCGATGGTGTCGCTGCCGCTGGCCGCTTTCGTGTTCGTACGCTCGCCGCAAGCCGAGATGATCGCCCGCGGTTTCGCTACCGCTGCGGTGCTGATGGTCCTCGTATTGGTGCTCTTCACTCTGGCCCGGGTGGTCGGCGGTCATCCCGCCGGCCAGCTCAACCGCCGCCAGGCCGCGCGTCTCACTCGGCGCTCGCAGCGCGACGTGATCCGCTTCAACAAGAAAGTGCAATCCGCGTGACGTTCCGTCGAGTTACCGCCGCTACTGCGGCGTTCTGTGCCCTCGCGTTTGTCGTGATCGGCTCCGCCGTGCCGGCCAAGGCCGAGACCTATCAGCGCATCTCGGGCGAGGGCTCGTCGTGGGCCTACAACGCGATCTCGGCGATGACCGTCAACGTGAAGCAGTTCGGGATCTCGGTCGACTACAACCCGAGCGGCTCGTCGTCGGGCCGTAAGAACTGGCTGAACGGCACCGTCGACTTCGCCGCGTCCGACATCCCGTTCCAGTTCCGCCCTGAGGACGGCTCCGCGCCCGAGAGGCCTGCGTCGGGGTCTTACGCGTACATCCCGGTGGTCGCGGGCGGAACCTCGTTCATGTACAACCTCAAAATCAACGGGCAGCGGGTAACGAACCTGCGGCTGTCCGGCGAGAACGTCTCCAAGATCTTCACGGCGACGATCACCAAGTGGAACGACCCCGCCATCCAGGCCGACAACCCCGGCCTCGTGATGCCCGATCGCCAGATCGTGCCGGTGGTGCGATCAGACGGTTCGGGTTCGACGGCCCAGTTCACCCTCTGGATGATCAAGACCCATCCGGAGATTTGGAAGGCGTACTGCGCTCGCACCGGCCACTCGGGTGCGTGTGGTTACACGTCGTTCTATCCGACGGTGCCCGGGATGATCGCCCAGAGCGGCGACCCCGGCGTCACGTCCTACGTCAAGGCGAACTACGCCGACGGCGCGATCGGTTACGTCAACTACTCGTACGCGCTCGAGTCGCAGTTCCCGGTGGCCAAGGTGTTGAACGCGGCCGGCTATTACACCGAGCCGACGCCGGAGAACGTCGCGGTTTCGTTGCTGAAGGCGCGGATCAACAGCGACGAGAACTCAGATGACTTCCTCACCCAGATCCTCGACGACGTCTACTCCGACAGCGACGCCCGCAACTACCAGCTGTCGTCGTATTCGTATTTCATCCTCCGAACCAAGACGACGGACAAGTTCAACGAGGAGAAGGGCAAGACGTTGGGCGCGTTCGCGTACTACGCGATGTGCCAAGCCCAACAGCAGTCGGCGTCGCTCGGCTATTCGCCGATCCCTATCAACTTGGTGCAAGCGAGCCTGGAGCAGATCCGAAAGATTCCGGGTGCGGTGGCCCAGGACATCGACATCACGAAGTGCAAGAACCCCACGTTCTCGCCCGACGGCACCAACCTTCTTGCCGACAACGCCCCGCAGCCTCAGGCCTGCGACAAGCAGGGCGCCTCGCAATGCGCGACGGGCACCGGTGGCGCCAAGAAAACATCGACGCCCGTTAAGGCCGCGGCG
>JACCXE010000354.1 GCA_013697265.1 Actinomycetota bacterium
TCGAGCGCGAGCCGCTCGGTCATGGTGCGCTCACGGCGGGAGCGGGCGAAGCCCACGAGCCAGCGGATGGCGAGGGTGGTCTGACGGTCGCGACGAACTTCCATCGGCACCTGATAGGTGGCGCCACCGACGCGACGGCTTTTGACCTCGAGCTGCGGCTTGGTGTTCTCGAGCGCGCGCTTGAGCGTGCTAACGGGCTCCGTGCCGGTGCGCTCTTCGACCATCTTCATGGCGTCGTAGACGATGCGCTCGGCCAGCGACCGCTTGCCCCGCGACAGCACCTTGTTCACAAGCTGGGTGACGAGCTGGCTCCGATAAATCGGATCTGGATTCAGTTCACGATGGGAGGGGGGACCCTTGCGAGGCATTGACTACTTCTCCCGCTTCACGCCGTAGCGGCTGCGGGCCTGCTTACGGTCCTTGACACCGGACGCATCGAGCGCACCCCGGATCACCTTGTAACGAACACCGGGCAGGTCGCGTACACGGCCGCCGCGGACGAGCACGATGGAGTGCTCTTGGAGGTTGTGGCCCTCACCGGGGATGTAAGCGGTGATCTCGACGCCGCTGGTAAGACGTACACGGGCGATCTTGCGCAGGGCTGAGTTCGGCTTCTTGGGCGTTGTAGTGGACACCTTCGTGCACACGCCGCGACGCTGCGGCGACCCCTTCAGGGCCGGCGACTTCGTCTTGGACTTGTTTGATTCACGGCCCTTGCGGACCAACTGCGCGATGGTGGGCACACAAACCTCTGGAGTTGTACTGCTACGGACGGCCCGCCACGCGCCCAAGGGCGCACAAGCCAGCGGTCCATGTTAGAGCCTGCGCATATCCCCTGCAAACAGAGGACGTGGCGCCGTACCGTCGACAGCGTGCCGAACGACTCCCCGCCCGACGACGCGTACAGCCGGGTGACGAACGCCGAGCGGTTCCGTCCGCTCCACGCCTTCGCTGACGCGCTCGTCGACGCACTGGTCGCGTCGTTCGAAATCGACGCAGTCGAGCGGGACGACGACACGGTCCGCATTGTGCCAACCGGCGGGGGAGCCCCTGTCTCGATCGAGTGGACGCCGTTTCCTGGGCTGAATGCGTTTCGGCGCCTGGCAGATCTGTCACTACCCCGGCTGCGGTTGCGACGCCTGCGCCGAGGACGTCGCCGGAGTGTGCGAAGAGTTCCACCGCGAACTGCGCTCGGTGATCGGCGGGCGCTTCCAGGAATGGGTAGACCAAGGCCGTTTTCATCACACGTTCGGAGAGAGTTCAGGCTGGTACCTGCTCGAAGCCCACAGCACGCCACCTGGGCTTTCACCCCACTACCGGTCGGATTGGACGCCGTGGATCGGGTTGCGGCAGTGGTGACCTAACCCGGCGGGAAGCCCTCCGACTACCGTTCCCCCGATGGTCAGTGATCCAGCGGAGCTGGCCTTTGGTCACGCTCTGGCGATGTTGGGCGACCCCGATGCCGCTTCGGAGGTAGCTACGGTCGCTTTGCGTCGCGCCGGAAGGGCGCGTGGCCTTGTGCTGGCCCACGCCCGCCACGAGGCTGTCAGCCGGGCCACCGAAGACCCTCCTGTCGACCTCGCCTCAATTCAGGCCATGGTGATGGACCTGCCGGCGCTGGCCGCAACGCTGGCGTCGACCCGTCCCGCGGAGGAACGGGCTGCGCTGGACTTACGAGCCCGCACCAGCGGCGATCTGGCCGCTTTGGGCGAAGCCTTCGGCACCCGACCGACCGCCGCCTCAGATCGGTGCAACGACATCGCGGAGTCCTGGGAGGCTTCGCTGGACCCTGCGCTGCTGGCCTTTAGCGGACCGGGCGACTGCGAAGGCCTGGCCGAGGTTCTCAGCGGCCACGACCTTGACACCGTCGCCGACCTAGTGGCCGTTGCCCCCGCCGCTCGAGCCCACGCCGAGGACTGCACCGTCTGCAGTGACCGACTACGGGCCATGGCCTCGGTGCGCGGGTTTTTCAGCGACACCAACGCCGAGGTACCCCCGCCCGTGCGTGAGGTAAGCCGCGTCAGCCGGACGAAGCGCCCGTCGGCCAAACCGCCTCCCCTGTTTCCGTCTGACGCGCTTGCCCGCAAACGGCGGCAGCCCCTCACGCCCATGCGACTAACGGCGGGCCTCGTTGCTGTCGGCGTTGCGACCGCCGGTGTCGCGTACGCGGCCAGCCGAGACTCGGCACCTGGCGCGCTGACGCGGCTGACGCGGCTGTCAAAAACCGACGCGCTCTCGATCGCCGCGCCCGCGGTCACCGGCGAGGTCGCAACCGTCGCGGTTCAGAACCCGACCGACAAGGCGATCACCTACCGGGCCAAGACGTCGGTGAAATGGGCCAGCGTCAGCCCCTTGCGCGGCGTCATCGAGCCGCGTGGGTCCACGAATCTCGTGCTGCAAGCCCTCGGCACCGCGCCCGAGGGCAACGACCGGGCCACGCTCGTGGTCACCACCGGCTCGGGCGCTTCCACCGAGCAAGAGGTGATGTGGACCCTTGAGCACCCACCCGACCTCGACGCGAACGCGACGGGGTGCTCGGTAGAGGTCAACGTGGTCGAGGAAGGCAAACTCACGAGCCTCGTGCTGCATTGGCGCGACACCGCCGATCACGAAGTCGACATCACCAACGGGGCCGAGGGCTACGAAGCCGATCTCACCCCGAACGGCGCACCGATTACCTACTGGGTTACCGCCGTCGACGAGCGCGGCAACCATGCCCGCACCGCCGACCAGGTAATCGCCGCCGACGCCTGCTGAGCTCTCCCCGCTAGGCACCCAAACCGCAACGAACCGGCAGTCACTTCCGAGCCTCGCGCGCCCAAAAGTGACCACCGGTTCGGTTGGTTGGTTGTTGAACCTTGTTTGGTTAGACGGCGGGCTCTTCGCCAGTTGCCTCGGCCGCGGCGCCGTTTTCGTAGCTCGGAGCCGGAGCGTTCCAGTCGAACACGGTGTCAGTCGACGTGGTCGGGTCGCGGTCGGCGAGCCATGCGGCGAGATCGGCGTCGTCACCGAAGTCCGAGGACCAGCCGAGCATCGGCTCGGCGTCGGGTGCGTCGATACCGACTTCGCGGTAGGTCGTCATACCCGTACCGGCCGGGATCAGCTTGCCGATGATGATGTTCTCCTTGAGGCCATGGAGCTTGTCGCTCTTGCCCTCGATGGCCGCCTCGGTGAGCACCCGGGTGGTCTCCTGGAACGACGCGGCCGACAACCAGGACTCGGTGGCTAGCGACGCCTTCGTGATACCCATGAGCTCGGGGCGACCCTCAGCGGGACGCTTGCCGGTCTCGACGAGCTCGCGGTTCACCAAACCGTAGGTGCGAGCTTCGACGCGCTCGCCGGGCAGGAACGTTGAATCGCCCGGCTCGGCCACCGACACCCGCTTGAGCATCTGGCGGACGATGAGCTCGATGTGCTTGTCGTGAATCGACACGCCCTGGGCCCGGTACACCTTCTGTACCTCGTCGACGAGGTACTGCTGGGTGATCCGGATGCCCTTGATCTCGAGCAGCTGCTTCGGGTCTTTCGGGCCTTCGAGCAACGCGTCGCCCGCGATGATCTCTTGGCCGTCGCGGACCTCGAGGTGGGCACGGGACGAAACGGTGTGCGACTCCTCGGTGCCGTCGTCGGCCACGACGGTGATCGTGCGGCCGTGGTCTTCCTCGGTGATGCGCACGACGCCTGACAGCTTCGACAGGATCGCGGCCCCCTTGGGAACGCGGGCCTCGAACAGTTCGACGACGCGAGGCAGACCGGCGGTGATGTCGACGCCTTCCGACGCCACACCACCTTGGTGGAAGGTACGCATGGTGAGCTGCGTGCCCGGTTCACCGATTGACTGCG
>JACCXE010000091.1 GCA_013697265.1 Actinomycetota bacterium
CCGCTCGGCATAGCGGCCATGATCCGCGAAGAGCTGCCCAAGCTCGTCACCCGCGGTCAGCAGGAAGCCAACATGGCCAAGATGATGGGTCAGTTCGCCGTGGGTATGGGCCGCCAGGAACTCGAGAAGCGCCTCAAGCAGTACACCGAACGCCCAACACCCAAGACCGCCCAGGGCCCGGTCGCCACGCCCAAGCCCGCGGCGCCCACCCCAACCCCGGCCGCCGCTCGGGCTCCGGCCCCGGCGGCCCCGTCGACGGTGGCGACACCTTCGGACAACGGCACACCCGTCACCGTCCACGACGCCCAGAGCCTGGCTATTCCCGGCTACGACAGCCTGTCGGCGTCCCAGGTCGTGCAGCGCCTGGCCGGCCTGAATCCCGCTGAGCTCGCGGCCATCGGCTCGTACGAAGCGGCGGGCCGAGGCCGACGCACGATCCTGAACCGGGTCGCGCAACTTCGCGACGCGTAGGCGCGACCGGTGACCACCGACGCGGTTGTGCCGACTGCTGCGGTGCGCGTTGCCACACCGGCCGACGTCGGCCTCGTCATCGAGATGGCCGAGCGGGCAGCCAGCAGGTTGCGGGGCCAACGCGGCGCGGATGTGATGCTGGCTCGGGAGGCGACGGTCCCCAGCGCGACCAGGCTGGCCGAGTGGATGTCGAGCGGCGATGCCACCGTGCTGCTCGGGTTGCTCGACGGTCAGCCGGTCGGCGTCATTGCCGCCCACGTCGACGTGCTCGTCGGCGGTGAGCGCCTCGCAGTGATCCCGGTGCTGTGGGTGGACGAGGAGGCCCGGGCGGTCAGTGTGGGCGAGGCGCTCCTCAACGCGATTGTCGATTGGGCGCGGGCGCAGGGATGCGCGGCGTTGGACGCCTACGCGCTGCCGGGGGAGCGGATCACGAAGAACTTTTTCGAAGCAGCCGGTTTCAAAGCGCGCCTGCTCACGGTGCACCATCGACTCGATGACTCGGCCTGAGATCTGCGTCGGGGCGGTGGTCGTCGACGACGACCGGCTCCTGATGATCCGTCGGGGCCATGGGCCCGCGGCGGGGGAGTGGTCGATCCCGGGCGGGCGCGTCGAGCGGGGTGAGTTGATGGTCGAGGCTGTGGTGCGCGAGGTCACCGAGGAAACCGGTCTCGACGTCGTCGTGGACGATTACATCGGCTACGTCGAACGGATCTCGGAAGACGCGCACTTCGTGATCCACGACTTCCACGCGACCGCGTTCACGATCGAACCGGTGATCGCGGGCGATGACGCCGCCGAGGCGAGGTGGGTGGACCTTTCGGCGGTAGCCGAACTCAACCTGGTCGAAGGCTTGGCCGAGTTCCTGGCCGACCATCACGTGATCCCGCTGATTACGTAGCCCTACTTGCCCTGCCAGACGGGCGGCCGCTTTTCGATGAACGCCTTGGGGCCTTCCATGAAGTCCTCGGTCTGGAACAGGCGGCCCATGGCCGCGCCGCTCATCTTCCAGAGGGTGGCGTCGTCTTCGGCGTAGGCGGCCAACACGATCTCGCGGGTGGCCCGCACGGCGAGCGGTGCGTTGGCGTTGATGCGTTCCGCCAGCGCGATCGCGGCCGACAGCGCCTGGCCCGCGGGCACCAGCTCGTTCACGAGGCCGAAGTGGAACGCGCGCTCAGCCGAGATCGGGTCGCCGGTCAGGGCGGCCTCCATCGCCACGTTGCGAGGAATGGCGCGGGGCAAACGGAACAGCCCGCCCGCGGCGGCGACCAGGGAACGCTTCACCTCAGGGATGCCGAACCGGGAGATCTCCGACGCGACCACGAGGTCGGCTGCGAGCACGATCTCGCAGCCACCGGCGAGCGCCGGCCCGTCTACCGCCGCGATAACCGGCTTGGTGCGCTCACGCTGCACGAATCCGGCGAAGCCACCCCGCTCGGTCTGCAGCCCGCCGGCCTGGCCGCTGCTGATGGCCTTCAAGTCGGCGCCGGCGCAGAACACGTCACCCGAACTGGCAATGATGCCTACCCACAGCTCGCCGTCTGCTTCGAGCGCGTCGATGGCCGACTCGATCCCGCTGGCGACCTCAGCGTTGACGGCGTTCTTGGCCTCGGGACGATCGATGGTGATTATCCCGATCGCGCCCTTTTTCTCAAACTTGATCATCGGGCGAACCTACTCAGGCCGCGAGGGTGCCCGCTTATCGGGGAGCGCTGTCGGTAGCCTTGTCACTCGTGCTTCGGGGGGAACACTCTCGAGCAGAGAGCGCGCACTTGGCGTGTCCTTTCTGCTCGGGCTACGAGATCGACCGGCTGTACGTCGCGTCCGGTAATCTCGACAGCTGCGAGTGCCTCACGTGCGGTGCCCTGTGGGACG
Source organism: Actinomycetota bacterium (assembly GCA_013697265.1). Taxonomy (GTDB): domain Bacteria; phylum Actinomycetota; class Acidimicrobiia; order Acidimicrobiales; family JACCXE01; genus JACCXE01. Next base: position 2,344 of record JACCXE010000091.1, read on the forward strand.
AAGAGCGGGGGAGCGGCGCCTACCTCGGCCGAGGCGTGCGCTCATCGGTGCTGGCTCCCCGCTCCGAGTGACCGCACCGGTTCAAGCAGTCATCTTTGATCTCGACGGCACACTGGTCGACTCAGATCGCGCGCTGGTCGAAGCGTTCGTGCGTTGCGGCATCCCGGCCGAGGCGGTGACCTTCGGCCACGTCATCACCGACGAGTGCGCTCGCCTCGGCATCGCGCTCCACGACTACATCGCCGCCTACGACGCGCGTGACGTGCAACCGTTCGCTGGCGTCGACGACGCGTTGCGCAAGGTGGAGCGCTGGGCCGTCGCGTCGCACAAGGACCGCGACATGGGACGGGCCGAACTCAACGCGTTTGGCTGGAGCCCTGAGGTTGCCTACTTCGCACAGGACTTCGACGGCGCCAAGCGCCTCGACGTTGTCTTAGACGTTCTCGGGCTCGGGGGAGACGACGTCGTCTTCGTCGGAGACACCGCCCACGACCGCTTCGCCGCTCGCGACGCCGGCGTCCGCTTCGTCGCTGCTGGCTGGAACGCTCGCTGCGACATCCGCGACGGCGACCTCGTCGCTTGGCGCCCCGAGGACGTTCTCGAGTACCTCGGGCGCTGACGCTACGGGCGCATTCTCGACGGGCGCATCCTCGACGGGCGTTTCGTTGGCCGGCGCGGCGTGCGGACGCGGGGGAGGCGGGATGGCCCGTCCCCCGATCATCACGCGTGGCGCCCCCGCCGCAACCTCGGCCGGACGCTTGATCGGACCGGGCGGCTTCTTGGCCACGTTTTGACGCGGCGGACCCGACGGCTTGCGCGCCGCACTTGGCTTGCCCGGCGCCGGCGGTGCGGCAATGCCCAGGCTCGCCGCGATAGCCGGTACTCGCGACGCAATCTTGGCGACCGCGGCCTTGAGGGCCTCGGTCACTTCCTTGGGCGGCGAGGCGGGCGTGACGGTGCGGCGCACCGACGACGTGGCCACGGCTTCGGCGACCAACTGCCAGCGGTCGGCCATCGTCTCTTCGCTCAGCGCCGCGCTCGCCTGACTCGCGAGTTCGTTGGCGAGTTCCTCGGGAAAGCGGCTACCGGGCTCAGGTGGCTGACCCGAGATCTTGAGGGCGCGCACGAGGCGGCCTTCTTTGATCGCGCCGGTGAGTTCCTTGACCCAGTTCGCCTTCATCGCTTCGACCCGGGCGTCGAGGGCCTCGCGCAGCTGCGCGGCCAACAGCCGCGTCTCGTCGTCGCGGGTGCTGCTGGCCGCCTTGGCCACCACTGACCGAAGGTCGCGCAGGGCAATCTCATTTGCGCTTCCGATGGCTGCTTCAGCGAAGTCGCGCCATTCAGCGGCCGCGATCTTGGGACTCAGGTCGTCGGCCAGGGTCAGGATCGGGGCGTGGTCGACCGGCTCTTTGCCTTCGGCGGCCAAGGCCCGGGTCTGCGCATCGAGGGCCTGGCGGACCGCGTTGATACCGCCGCTCATGAGTTGGTCGGCGATACGGCGCTCGGCCTCGCTCAGCGACTCGAGTAACGCGTCGCGATTCGTGCGGGCCGCGACGAGGCGCTTGGGCTTGGGCTTGGGTTCGGGCGCGGGACGTGGGGCGCGCTCGGGCCGCGGCCCGCTCGCGCCTTCAGGACGGGGGCGACGC
>JACCXE010000095.1 GCA_013697265.1 Actinomycetota bacterium
CTGCAGGTCTTGCCCCGCGCCGCGACGGCGCTGCCGAATCTGGATGTGAAGCCGGTTGCGGTGGCGTCAGAAGTCGCTCCGGAGCGGATCCCGAAGCTTCCCAGCGCCTCGTTCGAGGGTCTGCCGCTCTCTCCCACGCAGCGGGCCGCCGCAGCCAAGGTCGCGCGCAAGACCAGTTTCGACCCGATCACGTCCCGGTTGGTGGAGACAAGCGCGAGCCGCAAGGTCTTCCGGAATCTCGACGGTTCGTACACGGCTCAGGTCAGCCAGGTGCCCGTGCGGGTGGCGGATGGTGCGGGATGGAGGGATGTGGATCTCGACCTGATCGCCGGCGTCGATGGTCGACTCGGGCCGAAGTCGGCATTGGTTCCGGTTTCGATCGCGTCGAACTCGGAAGACGTTTGGGCGACGATCGAGGCGGCGCCGGGAGCGAACCTTGTGCTCAACGGTGATTCCCTGCCGGCCGGCCAGACCGCGACGACCAAAGGAAATACCGCGTCGTTCGCTGGTGCGGACAAGGGTCGTCTCGAGGTCGCGGCCGCTCGCTTCGGAGCGAAGACTACCTACGTGCTCGACCGCGCCGATCAGGGGAGTTCGGGTTGGACTGAGACCCTGAGCCTGCCGGCGGGGTGGGCGGCGCGCCAGCAGGGTTCGGACGTCGAAATTCTCGACGAGCAGGGTGGTGTGGCGGCCATGTGGGGCGGCGGCTCAGCGACCGATGGGGCGAACCCGCCGACGGCGACGCGCGCGGAGGTTGTCCTTCAGGGCGTCGACGGTGGCATCGCTACCGCGCTGGTAAGGATTGATCAGGCGTGGTTGGGTGCCGTTACGGCCTGGCCTGTGCGCGTTGATCCGACGGTGACGGTGCTGCGTTACGTCAACGAGTCCGGGGCCGGGGACTCATGGATCCGCAGCGGTAGCCCCGACCAGAACGCGTGGGCCGATCCGTATCTCTACGCCGGTCGCCATCCATCCTTGGGCGACAAGTGGCGCTCGACGCTGACGTTCCAGCCGAACCTGCCGTCCGATGCCGACGTCAGCTACGCCTGGATCCAGCTGCTCGAGGCCAACGGCGGACGCTGCACGAACGGATTGGTGTACGCGCAGCGAAACACTGCGCCGTGGGGGCCGAGTGTGACCTGGAACACCGCTCCGGGCTTTACCGACTCGGTCAATCAGGGCATCGGCGCTAGTCCGGACGGCTGTGGTGACGGCCTCGTCACCCTCCCTGTCGGGATCTACGTGGATGCCTGGAATGGTTCGGCATGGGGACACCAAACAGGGTTGAACGTGCCGAACTACGGCGTCACCATGTTTCAGCCGGAAGAGGCGACCAACATGGGCGACGACCGCTTCCATGCGTTCCATTCGGGCAACTCGCAGTGGGTACCCGAACTCTGGGTCGATTACGACCGCGCCCCGGGCACACCGACGTTGACCGCGCCGGCCGCGGACGCGACGCTCCTAACTGCCACGCCAACCTTCACTACGAGCGTCGTCGGCGATCCCGAGGGCGAAAACGTCAAGTACCTTTTCCAGGTCGCGACAGGAGCCGACGGCGAGTCTGGCCAGACGATCACCTCGGGTTGGGTGGAGCAGCCGTCGTGGAGTCCGCCCGACGGAGCGCTCACGAACGGGGCGACCTACTACTGGAAGGCCTACGCCGCCAGCTTCGCCACGGGGACTACCGAGCCCAACGGGACGTCGCGCCCGAGCCTGCCGAGAAAGTTCAAGCTCGACCTGCGGCTCGGTACGGGCACGCCGAGCCCCTACGACAGCTACGGTCCGGTGTCGGTCAACCTCGCCACCGGCAACGTGGTGCTCAACACCGCTACCCGGTCCGCGCATGCGGTAGGCGGCGACCTGGCCGCCAGCTTCACGTACAACTCGCAAGCGCCGTCCACCCAAGGCCTTATCGGCCGCTACTTCCAGGACCTCGACGGCGGCAGAGACTTCAACGAGCCGTCCGTGATGACGCGACGCGATTCCACCGTGAACTTCGACTGGGGCATCGGCACGCCGACCGCGGCGCTCGATCTCAACAATCCGTACCCGGGCGACGACTTCACCGCGAAGTGGCAGGGGTACGTCAACGTGCCAGCAACGGGCGCGTGGCAGTTCGGGGTGGTGCAGGACGACGGTGTCCGCATCTACATCAACAACAACCTCGTGCTCGACCGGTGGTCCGGGCAGCCCGCGGGCGCCCGCAATTACGGCAACGCGGTTGCGCTCACCGCGGGCGCGCCGGCATCAATCCGGATCGAATATTTCGAAGATGCCGGCAGTTCGATGATTCAGCTCTGGGCCAAGAACGGCGCGAGTGAGTCCCTCGTTGCCGCCGATTGGCTGACGACGGAAATGCCCGCGCTGCCCAAGGGTTGGACAGCGTCGGCCGACCTGGACGGCGAGCTTTCATACACGTCGCTGCGCGAGAGCGCGGCGAGCGTTGTCCTGGCAAGCCCGGACGGCGACACCGCCGAATACAAGGTGAACGGCACTGGGTTTACACCGCCCGCAGGCGAGGACGGCGTGCTTTCACGCAACGGCGACGGCAGCCTCACCTTTGCCGACACCGACGGGCTGATCTACAAGTTCAACATTGACGGGACGCTCGGTTCGGCCACGTCGAGCGCCGACGACACCAAGCCCGGCGCGTTGCAGTACACCTGGAC
>JACCXE010000105.1 GCA_013697265.1 Actinomycetota bacterium
GCCGAGCACTCGACCTACCTCGAAGTGGCCTACCTGCTGGTCAACGGCGAGTTGCCCGACGCCACGCAGATGGAGACGTGGAAGCACGACATCACGCACCACACCTACATCCACGAGAACATGCGCAAGCGGTTCATGGAGGGCTTCCACTACGACGCCCATCCGATGGGGATGCTCGTGTCCGCGGTGGCCGCGATGTCGACCTTCTACCCCGAGGCCAAGCACATCGACGACAAAGAATCGCGAGACAAGCAGATCACGCGGCTCATCGCGAAGATGCCGACACTCGCCGCGTGCTGCCACCGGTTCTCGGTGGGCATGCCTTTCGTCTACCCCGACAACAAACGGGACTTCGCCGGCAACTTCTTGAACATGATGTTCTCGCCGATCTCGAGCATGCCCTATGAAGACCCGGTGATCAGCAAGGCGCTCGATGTGCTGTTCATCCTTCACGCCGACCACGAGCAGAACTGCGGCACCACCGCGATGCGCGTGGTCGGTTCGTCCCACGCCGACCCCTATATCGCGTGTTCCGCGGCCGCCGCCGCGCTCTACGGGCCCCGCCACGGCGGCGCCAACGAGCAAGTGATCCGCATGCTCACCGAGATCGGTTCAATCGACAACGTCCCCGATTTCGTGAAGTCGGTGAAGGCCGGCACCGGCGGGCGGCTTCAGGGCTTCGGCCACCGGGTGTACAAGAACTTCGACCCGCGCTCGACGATCATCAAGAAGACCGCCGACGAAGTATTCGCCGTCACCGGCAAGAACCCGCTGCTCGACATCGCGCTCAAGCTCGAAGAAACCGCGCTGGCCGACGAATACTTCACCAGCCGCAAGCTGTACCCGAACGTCGACTTCTACTCAGGTCTGATCTACCAGGCGATGGGCTTTCCGATCGACATCTTCACCGTGCTGTTCGCCATCCCCCGCACCGTCGGCTGGTTGACGCACTGGGTCGAGATGCTCGAGCAGAACAGCAAGATCGCCCGTCCCCGCCAGCTCTACATCGGCACCGAGCCGCGCGACTACATACCCATCACTTCTCGCTAACAACGCAACTCCCCAACCGTGAGCGTCTGTGTGGTTGTCGCCGGTGACGACGGTGCCCGCACCGCGAGCCACGCGTTGCGGGCGGCGGGTTGGGGCGGCGTGCACTTCGAGGCGAGTCCGGCGGCCGCGGTGCGCGTGTCGTCAGGCGGACGGGCGACGGTGCTGAACGTGTCACGTTCGAGCGCATCCGATACCGACGCGGCGTTGGCCGAACTGGTTGCCCTGGGCATCGGTCATGACTGGCGCACCCCGCCACCCGACCTCAGCGAAGAGGAGTGGGGCGTTCTTTACGGACGGGCCAACCTGACGCCGCGCAAGACGACGCTTCGCCTAGCCAGCGCGAGTGAGAAGTTCGGCGCGCAGACCGACGCCGACCTGCACGTCGCATTCGCACGGTGGCGCTTGCCCGAGGCCGACTAAGCGATCACGGGCACCGGCGGCACCGACGGGTAGCCAATGGGCAGCATCAGCGTGCCGGCCGTGGTGCGGTACAGCACCGCCCACTGGTGGTAGCCCCGAAACGCCCGCTCATCCGACGTCATGCGCTCGGCGTAGGCCCGGATGGCCCGGACGTAGTTCGACGAGTGGTTGTAGCGGAAGATCGCGTCGTCGAGCCGTTCCGGCGCGCCGTTTGCCTTCAGGTAATTCGCGGCGCCAGCGATGGCGTCGTGGTTCGAGTTGATGTCGCCCTTGCCGTAGGCGGCCCAGGTGGAGGGCAGGAACTGCATCGGGCCTTGCGCTCCGGCCGACGACACGCCGCGGATGCGGCCAAAGCGCGTTTCGACCAGGTGGATCGAAGCCAGGATCTGCCAGGGCACGCCGGTGTTGGCCGCGGCCACCTTGTAGTAGCCGAGCAACTCGTCGGCGGGTGCGGGGGCCACGATCTGCCACGCCGCGGGCGGCGCGTCGCGAGCTGGCGACTGCCCGGTGAGCGCGATCAGATGACGGGCCGCGGCCACGTTGGTTGCCACCGCGTTGCGAGTGGGAGAGTCGCCGATCTTGTCCTTCACGGCATTCTCGGCCGCGACGTCGAGGCCGGCCAGCTTGCGGTAGCCGAGTTGCAGGGCCACGGCTGCGTTCGAAAGCTCGGCCGCGTTGGTGGCGGGGTCGAGCGTCGCCGCTTCCGCCGCGATGATGTCGGTCGCCGCCGCCTGCGCGTCGTCGGCCGTGGTGTTCGCGAACGTGCGGAGCACCGGCGCGGTGGTCGTAGTCGTAGTCGTAGTCGTCGGCGGCACTGTCGTGGTGGTCGTGCGGCGGGGGATCGACGCCGCGCGCGGCCTCTCGTTGGTGGAACACGACGCCAGCAGGCCCGCGACTGCGAACGCGCCAATCACGGCGGCGAAGCCTCGACGGGTCACGCGCTCGTCAATCGGTAGACAGGGCCGCTTATTGACAGCACCCACAGTTCGCCGTTGGCGTCTTCGCCAAAACTCGACGGTGACTCGAGGCCGACGCCCAGGTCGCGCATAGACGAACCCGATGCGCCGATCAGTCGACCCTTGCAGTAGTCGGCGAACACGTAGGTGCCGCCCAGCCCGCGGATGGCCGCCCCGCGGTAGACGTAGCCGCCGGTGATCGAGCAGTTGCCGTCATCGTGGCTGAGTTCGAACTGCGGGTCGACCGCGCCCGACGGCATGGCCCCACCCCGGTAGGCGTGCTTTGCCTCGCGGTTCTTCCAACCGAAGTTCACGCCGCTGCGCCCGGCGCCGATGTGGTCGACCTCTTCCCAGGTTTTCTCTCCGACGTCGGCGATCCATTGCTCGCCGTTGGCCCGGTCGAAACTGAACCGCCACGGGTTGCGCAGCCCGTAGTGCCAGATCTCGGCCCGCTTGCCGCTCTGGCCCGCGAACGGGTTGTCGGCGGGGATGGTGTAGGGCTGGGTGCCGCTGGGGTTCGGGTTGATCCGCAGGATCTTGCCCAGCAGCGTGTTGAGATTCTGGCCGTTGCCCTGCGGGTCACCGCCGCTGCCCCCGTCGCCGAGGCCGATATAGAGCAGGTTGTCCGGGCCGAAGATCACTTCGCCCCCGTTGTGGTTGGCATAGGGCTGGTCGACCGCGATCAAAACGCGCTCGGAACCTTTTACCGCAGTGCCGTTCGACATCGAATACTCGACCACCCGCGTGTCGCCGTCGCGATTCGTGTAATCGGCGTAGAGCGTGGAGCCGTCGGGCCCGAAGGCGATCCCGAGCAGGCCCTGTTCGCCGCCGCTCGACACCTTGTCGCTGATGTCGAGGATCGTGGCCACCACGGCCGCGCTCGACGCGCCGACGGCGAGGCGCTTGACCCGTCCACCCTTTTCCGCGATGTAGACCGCGTCGTCGTTGGTGCGGGTTGCGAACGCGGTCGGCGACGACAGCGACGCCATCTGCGTGAGCGCCACGCGATCGGTTACGCCGGGCGCCGCGCGCGTGCCCGCCGCGCCGCCCGTGATAGTGGGCTTCACAGTCGTCTTGGGCGACGCCCCCTTCGCGGTGGACGACGTGGCGCCGCCGCTCGAACTCGTCGCCGAATCGGCGGCGGAGGTGGACGTGGTGGCCGATCTGCGTGTGGTGTTCGTCGACCGCACGTCGTTGCCCTTGTCGCCTGAGGAACATGCGGCCGTTGCGACCAGAAGCACAGCGACGGCGACCTTTACCGGTTGATAACGCGTACCAAACCCTCCTGCACGACGGACACGGCCAGCTTCCCATCCGTCGCGAAGATTTTTCCTTCAGCTAACCCGCGCGCGCCCGACGCCGACGGGCTCACCTGGTCGTAGAGCAGCCATTCGTCGGCGCGAAACGGGCGGTGGAACCACATGGCGTGATCGAGCGACGCACCCATGACGTTGCCGTCTTCCCACTTCAGTCTGTGGGCGTTGAAAATCGAGTCGAGCAGCGTCATGTCGCTGGCGTAGGCAGCCACGCACACGTGCAGCAGCGGCTCGTCGGGCAGCTTGCCGTCGGCCCGGAACCACACCTGCTGCTTGGCCGCAGCGGCCTCGGCGCCGTCCTGCACCTGCTCGCCCGTGGGCAGCGGCGTGACGAATCGCAAGTCGATGGGGCGGGGCCGCGAATACCAGTCGCCCATCTGCTCGGCGTAGGGCGCCATGCGCGTTCTGAAGTCGGGCAAGCTCTCGGCCTCGGGCACTCCGTCGGGCAACGGTGCCTGATGATCGATGCCGCCCTCGTCTACCTGGAACGACGCGCTCATTGTGAAAATGGCGCGCCCGTGTTGGATCGCGTTGACGCGCCGCGTGGTGAAGCTTTTGCCGTCGCGGATGCGGTCGACCTCGTAAATGATCGGCGTAGTCGGGTCGCCCGGGCGCAGAAAATACGCGTGCAGCGAATGTACGTGGCGTTCGGGTTCTCCGGGACGCACGGCCTCTTGCACGGTGCGGCCCGCGGCAACCAGCGCCTGCCCGGCGACCTGCCCGCCGAACACGCGCTGGCGGTTCTCGTCGGGGCTCTGCCCCCGAAAAATGTTGACCTCGATCCGTTCGAGGTCGAGCAGTTCGATGAGATCGTCGAGCGCCGGCTGATCCATGTCGCAATACTCGCAGACCAGGACTAGGGCCTCAGCGGGTTAGCGAATCAGTTTTAGTCCTTGCAGTTTTGCAAACGCTCGGTCGACAGACACCAGGGTCAGGTCCTCCAGAAACGCTTGTGCGGCGAGCATTCGATCGAACGGATCCGTGTGGTTCCACTCCAGGGATCCCGCGCGGGTGGCATGGTGCACCGTGATTGGAAGGAGGGCGGCGCCGAGCGCCTCGGCGGTTTCGGCGAACTGCGTCGCGAGCCGTTCGGCCTCTGGCCATCTCCCGAGCCGGTACTTCGTCGTCACCTCCCAAGCCGATGCGGCGGATACGACGAGCGTATTCGCCGGGTCCGACAACGCGGCCCGCGCGGCGCGCGACAGGCGGTCGGGTCGGTCGGTGGCCCACGCGAACACGTGGCTGTCGAGCAGTAGCGCCGTCATTGCCAGAGGTCGAGCTCGTCACCTTCGAGCGGCGCCCAGAACTCGTCGGGAATGTCGAGCGGTGCGAGGAAGCCGAGCTCGCGGCGGGCGGGCGGTTCAACGGCAACTAAGCGCACGACCGGGCGTCCGGCGCGAGCGATGACGATGTCCTCGCCCTTCGCGGCGTCGTCGACGAGTTGCGACAACTTCGCCTTTGCCTCGGCGATGTTCACTTGTTTGCCCATGTTGACCAACCGTACTTGGTCAATATGATCAGATGTAGGCAACCTTGTACAGCGGGACGTCGCCGATGCCTTTGAGGTGGCGGTCGCCGATGGGTTCGAAGACGAAGCCCTTGCCGGTGGCGAGTTCCCGCACGACGTTGCTCACGATGATCTCGCCGGCGTCGCCCTGCGCGCAAACCCGCGCCGCGGTCGACACCACGATGCCGTGCAGGTCGTCGTCCTCGGACACGGGCTCTCCCGCATTGATGCCTATACGCACCGGAATGTCGCCGAACGCGTGCTGCATGTCGATCGCACATCCGATCGCTTGGCTAACCGACGGGAACTCCGTCATGACGCCGTCACCCATGCTCTTGATGAAGTGGCCGCCGCGCGCATCGAGCGCCTCTTTGCTGATTGCGTGAAAGGCGCGGTTGACCGTGTGGGCGTCGGCGTCGCCGATGCGGGAGTTGGTGCTGGTCGACTCCACGATGTCGCTGAACAAGACGACCGTCGGACGCACCGCGGTACGCGCCTGATATCCCTCGGCGAGAGGGACGCCGAGGAACGAGCCCATGAGTCCGAGGACGTCGGTTGCGTCGTCGTTCCACGGATTCGTGTTCTGTCCGTCTTGGGCGACGAACGTCGCGTCGGGCACGAGCGACGCGACCTTGCGGCCGAGCTCGAACGGCACCGCCTTGGCCCGGCGTCGATGCGTGACGAGTGTCGGCGCCCGCAGCTGCAGGAGGTCCTTGGTGACGTCGAGCGTGAACGACAGGTCGTAGAGCGATTGGGCCACGTCGGCGTCGATGCCTTGGCTCATGTCGAACACGCCCGTGCTCGGTTCGTTGCGATTTGGGTTGGTGAAGTGATTGAGGAGCGTGATGGCTGCGCGCGGTTGCGAGCGCAGTAGCCGCACCGTCGACAGGATCGACGCGCGCATTTCGGACGTCGCGAGTTCCTCGCCGCGCGAGAAGGCGCAGTCGAAGATGACCTTGTCGATTGCGGTCGGGTTCATCGTCGCGAAGCGAGCGAGGATCGGCCCTCCGTAACACGTGGCCAGGAACGTCGCGCGGTCGAGCCCGTTCGCCTCGAGCACGGGAAAGAGATCGAGGGCCAGGTCATCGAGACGGACGCGATTGTTGACCTCGCGCTCGGACATGCCGTTGCCGCGCATGTCGTAGCGAATCACCGTGAAGTGGCGCCCGAGGGCCTCCATGAAGAGGCGGTAGTCGGGGTAGCGCCACTGCACGTCGAGGTGACTGATCCAGCCGCGTACGTAGATAAGCGGAGGTCCCTCGCCGTGGACGGTGTACGCGATCGAGACTTCGTCCTCGGTCAGCGCAAAACGGACAGGCGGAGCCACGCCCACAAGCGTAAGACGCGGCGTTGGCGGTGTTAGTACCTTTCCTTCATGCCCACCATGCAAGCCGCAACGAGCACGATGAATCTCGCGTTCAGCCCTGAAGGCCTCGACGGTTTCGACGACGATTCGGCGGGCGCGTTCGACCCCTGCAACGGTCTCAAGCTCCCCGACGCGCTGCGGCGTATGACGCACGTCGAACTCCCTGGCTTCGTGGTTGATTTCATCGAGACGTGGCCGACCGCGCTGCAGGCCGCGGTACAAGCCGTTATCTGGGAAAACTTCACTCGCGACGCCCGCGTGCCGATCACATTCGCATGGACGCCCGCCTACGACTACTCGATCACGGTTTACGACGTCGTGGACACCGACGTCTCGCAGGGCGGAATAACGGTGCTGTTCACGAGCCGGTACCCCACCGACGAGCATCCGCTGCGCCAGTTCTCAGCCCGCTGATACCGAACCGCCAAGCCGCGCCCCGTACGATGGGGCGCATGTCCACATCGATTGCCGCTCTTCGCGCGCGGGCCAAGACGCCCGGCGGGGTCAAGGCGATTCGCTACACCCTGGTGTCGGTGATCTCGGTCATCGTCGCTCAGATCGCACTCATTGTTCTTTTCGGCCTCCTGCACTGGACGGCCCGTTCGTCGAACATCCTCGCCGTCACCCTCGGCGGCATCCCCAGCTACTGGCTGAACCGGCGCTGGGTCTGGAAGAAGAGTGGACGCAGCCATCTGTGGAAGGAAACGGTGCCGTTCTGGGCGCTGAACTTCGTCGGTCTGGCGCTGTCCACCTGGGCCGCGGACTTTGCCGCCTCGTGGGGCAAGACGAACTTCGATTCACACCTCGTGCAGACCGCGCTTGTGGCCGCCGGGTCGATCGGTGCGTTCGGCGTGTTGTGGATCGGCAAGTTCCTGGTCTTCAACAAGCTGATGTTCGGCATCGAACACCATCGTGCCGCTGACGCCTGAGCTCGCCGCAGTAGCCGCTCGAACTAAAGGCTTCATGCCGGTCGACGAGGGTGACACCCTGCACGACGCCGGCGTCGTGGCGGCCAAGAGCGGGCTCGGCCCGCTCGTCGAGATCGGGTCTTATTGCGGCAAGTCCGCCATCTACCTCGGCGCCGCGGCTCGCAGCGGCGACACCGTGGTGTTCTCCGTCGACCACCACCGCGGCTCGGAAGAGAACCAGTCCGGATGGGATCACCACGACACCGAAGTGGTCAACCCGGAAACCGGTCGCATGGATACGTTGCCGTTCTTCCGCCGCACCCTCGTCGCCGCCGGCCTCGAAGGCTCGGTCATCCCGGTCGTGGGCGACTCGCCGACCGTTGCTCGCTGGTGGACCACGCCGATTGGCCTGCTCTTCATCGACGGCGGCCACGGCTCCGAGCCGGCGTGGGCCGACTATCGCAACTGGACACCCAAGATTGCCGATGGTGGGTGGCTCGCCATCCACGACGTGTTCCCCAACCCCGAAGACGGCGGCCGTCCGCCCTACGAGCTGTACTGTCACGCCATCGACGACGACGGCTTTGTTGAAGTGACCGCGCAAGGCAGCCTGCGCGTCCTGCGCCGCGTCTGATGCTTGGCGACATCGGATTGGTGGCAATCACGCTGTACGTCGCGGACTTGGACGCGGCGCTTGACTGGTACGACGAGAAGCTCGGGCTACAGCCGATGTCGGTTGGCTCAGACGGGCATCGTTTTGCCGCGTTCTCCCTTGGCGGTGCGATCGTCGTCTTGGAACCGATCGAAGCTGCGCTCGAGCCGGCCATTAGGGGAGCTGAGAACACCACGTTGAATGTGATGATCGACCGGGACCCTGTCGACGTGCGCGCCGAACTCCTCGGTAACGGTGTGTCGTGCAGCGACATCGTGGTGTCGAACTACGTGTCGTTTCTCATCCGCGATCTCGACGGCAACCGCTTCTACATCTCGCGCGCCGCGACCGAAGAAGCCCAGCGCGCGGTAGAAGCGACAGCAACGCGCGGCTGACGCCGTCAGTTCGCCAGGGTTGAGGTGCGGCATGCCTCGCTCAACGGAGTGGCACATGCGGAAGCGGGTTGCCGCGCTACCACGACGAGTTGTCGCTTACACGTCGGCGTTGGAAGCGTTGCCAACGATCGAAGGCGAGGCGGTTGTCACTAACACGTCGGCAAATCCCTACGCCCACACCGAGCGGTACTTAGCGGCGCGCCGCCCGGCCGGTCGGGCCGAGCAGTCAGTGCTTGCGGGCTGCGTCGCCGCTGGGCACTACCGCGTACTCCGGTAGGTGGGTGTCGCACACGAAGACGTCCCACGCGGGCGACTCTTCCGTGAGCGCGTCGTTCGCCAGGATCACCGCGGCCGCCGTGTAGACGGAGCGCTCATCGGCGGGGAAGTGCACGTTTTCCTTTAACGCCAACCCGGTCCAGTAGGCGCCATCGGTGTCGCGAAGCGCGCGGGTGGAGTCGAGCAACCACATGGCCTTGTCGCGTTCACCGACGGCGAGGTGAGCCAGGGAGCACTCGGCGGTTTCCGACGCGGTGATCCACGGCTGATCCGACACGCAGCGCACGCCGCGCTTGTCGTGGGTGAATTCGTCCCATCGGCTGGCTAAACGGGCCCGCCCGGCCGCGCCCGTAAGCGCACCACACAGCACCGGGTAATACCAGTCCATCGCCCAAGGTTCCTTGGGCTCGAACGAGTCGGGACTGTTGCCGACGGTGTACGCGAGGCGACCGGCCGCGAGCTCCCATTCGGGTCGGTCGGCGCCGAGGCGCTCGGCGATGCCGGTGGCGCAGCGCAACGAGAACGCAGAGGACGACGAGCCGGTGAGCAACGCGTAGCGGTGCGGTGAGCCGACCGGTTCGAGCGACCACAACAGCTCGCCACCCGGCTGTTGCAACGATAAGGCGAACTCGACCGCCCCCTCAAGCATGGGGAACATCTGGGCCAGGAACGCGTCGTCGCGGAAGATTCGCCAGTGGTGCCACAGACCTGTCGCCATGTAGAGCGACACGTTCGTGTCGCGACGAGGATCTTCGATGAGGTCACCGGCCGTGTAATAGCTGCACCACGAGCCGTCGTCGTGCTGTAAGCCGGCGAGCCAGTGGTAGGCGGCGTCGGCCTGGTCGCGGTAGCCGCCGATGGCCAGGGCCATCGCGGCCTCGACGTGATTCCAGGGGTCGGAGTGTCCGCCGGGGAACCACTCGATCATGCCGTTGTCGAGTTGCAGGCCCGCAATCGACTCGATCGTCTGGGTCCGTTCAGCCGCGGTGAGCATCAGGCGGCCTCTGGTTTCCGCGCGTAAATTACGAGGCTCTTGCCTATGACAGGCGCGAGCACCGCTTCGGCCAGGCGCAACGGCAGCGGCCGCGACGTGATGTCCCACACGAGCAACTGGTGGTACGCCTTTACGAGCGGGTGCTGGTCGTTCTGCACGCCGACCGCGCACT
>JACCXE010000116.1 GCA_013697265.1 Actinomycetota bacterium
CTACTCCGGTGTGCAGGCCATCTTGGGTCGGCGCGTGGCACGCCTCGCCGTCGCTCTACACCGGCCGGCTCGCCGGCCCGCTGTCGATGGACCCGCAGGCCGATGACGGCGCGGTGCCCTCACTCAGCGGGCGCACCGTGCGCATGGTCGTGACGCCGCACGCCAGCGGATCTTCTCTGCGGATCACGATGTCGAATCGCTACGGCGCCTCCCCGCTGCGCCTCGGGCTCGTAACCGTCGGACACCAGGCGGAAGGGGCCTCGGTCGTCGGTTCGACCATGCGACCCGTCACCTTCGGTGGCCGCACCACCGCATCGGTGCCTGCCGGTGGCCAACTTCGTAGCGACCCTGTGACGCTCGGCGCGATCGCGGGCCGTCCGTTGGCCATCACCGTCTTCGTCCGCTCGGCCGACACGTCGGTCACACGCCACGTCGACACGCGGCGCACCTCCTACGTGTCAGACGCGAACACCGCAGCTGACCCCGCCGCCGCGCCGTTCACCACCGCGACGCAGTCCACGTTCTACCTCACCGGCCTCGACGTACTGGCGCCGACGCGTGTCAACACGGTCGCGGTCGTGGGCGACTCGATCACCGACGGCACCGGCACCACGCTCGACGCCGACCGACGTTGGACCGACTTCTTGCAGGGCCGCCTCGACACGTCGGCACCAACGCAGCGCATGTCGGTGGTCAATGCCGCGATCAGCGGGAACCAGCTGATGACCGACCGGGTCTTCTTCCACGGCTCGAGCGCGCTCTCGCGTTTGTCGTGGGACTTGGCGCCAATCGCGGGGCTCACCGATGTGATCTTGCACGAAGGCACCAACGACATCGCGTTGCGAACACCAGC
The DNA here is from genome assembly GCA_013697265.1 of Actinomycetota bacterium. Taxonomy (GTDB): domain Bacteria; phylum Actinomycetota; class Acidimicrobiia; order Acidimicrobiales; family JACCXE01; genus JACCXE01. The sequence continues at coordinate 854 of JACCXE010000116.1, forward strand.
GCGTGGCGCGGCGTCGATCATCGCCGGCATGCGGCGCTTTGCCGCCGCGGCCCACGGCCTGGGGTTGCGCGCCCACATCACCACCATCACCCCCACGACCTTCCAGAACCACGGCACGCCCCGCGCCGTTGCGATCCGTAACGCGGTGAACAACTGGATACGTAGCCAGGGCACCCAGGTCTTCGACGGCGTCTTCGACTTGGCGGCCGCCGTCAGTCACCCGGGCAATGCGGCGGCGCTGTACCCCGACTACGACTCGGGCGACCAGCTCCACATCAGCGACGCCGGACAAGCGCAGTTGGCCAACGCCGTCGACATCAACGCGCTCACCGGCAGCCGCTGCCGGTAACCCGCCGCCTCACGGGGTTTCGGCGGCACGTCACAGAATCTTCACGATCCTGGCGTGCCCGACGCGCGGAGACGGCGGCGGGCGGAAGTACCGTTGCCCATGAACTTGGCGCTGCCGCCGTGCCCACTGCGGCGAGGCGCGCCCCCCGCCTTGCCGGCGGGTCACCTGCGGTGGTCGCGCACCCTCGTGCAAGGCCGCCCCGCCGTCTACGGCGAAGCCGGCGACGGGCCACCCGTGCTCTTCCTCCACGGCTGGGGCCTCGGTCACCACACCTACAAGCGGGCGTTGGCCCGCCTCGCCCTCAGGGGCTGCCGGGTGCTGGCGCCGGCCATGCCCGGCTTCGGCGGCACCGCGTCGCTGCCCGACGGTAGCGACATCCACGCCTTTGGCGCTTGGGCCAACGCGTTCCTGACCGCGGTCGGCGTCGACGAACCCGCGGTTGTCATCGGCCATTCATTCGGTGGTGGCGTGTCCATCACACTGGCCCACGATCATCCTGAACGTGTGCGCCAACTCGTGCTCGTCAACTCGGTCGGCGGCGCCGTATGGGGGCGGGGCGACCGCCAACTGTCGGACCGGGCGCCATGGCAGTGGGCCTACGAGTTCGCCAAGGAAGCGTGGCCGCCGCAGAAAGGCGCCCGCATGATTCTCAGTGCGCGCGAAGATTTCTTCGGCAACATGCTGCGCAACCCGCGCGCGATGTTCAACGCAGGCAAGCTCGCCAGCGAAGCCGACCTGCGCACCGAACTCGCCGAGTTGAAGGCCCGTCACCTTCCCGTGGTCGTGCTGTCGGGCGAACACGACGGCGTGATCCCGCTGTCCGCCTTCGACGCGCTGTGCAGCGCGCTGGGCATCGAAGGCCACGTGCTGCCGGGCAACCATTCGTGGCTGCTCGCCGACCCCGACGCCTTCGACGAGGTGATGGCCAACGTGGTCGAACTCCAGTCCACTCTCGGAAAGGAGGCGTAATGGCAACGATTGCCCAACTGCGCAAAGGGTTGGCGGCTACGACGGTGCCCGACGACATCGCCAAGGCCTTGATCGCCGGCGCGTCGCCACTGTGGCTGTCGAGCGACAGCGGCGCCCAACTCGCCGAAGACCTGGCCCTGTGTCACCCGCCGCTCAAACGGGCCGAGGTGCGGGCCCGGGCCGTGGCCGCAGAAGAGGGTTGGCGGCTCACCGTCGTGGCCCATGACCGCAAAGGCTTACTGGCCGACACCGCCGCCATCTTGAGCAGGGCGGACTACAGCGTGCGGGGCGCGTCGGTCGCCACGTGGAACGAGCTCGATCTCGCGCTACACGCCATGACCGTCTGCGGACCGGCACCGTCCGACGCCGAGCTCGACGAGTTGGGTGCCGCGCTGCGCGCCGCCAGCAACGGCACCCGTCCCGAACCAAAGTTCTCCCCCGTCGGACGCGCGTTCGTGCGCCGCACGGGCGAAGCGAACGGCGACGCCATGATCAGCGTGGTCGCACCAGATCAGGCCGGCTTGCTCGCCGCGATCTGTTCGTGGTTCGCCGAGTCCGACACCAGCATCGAGGCGGCGTGGATCACCGGCGACGACGAAGCCAACGACGTGTTTGTCGTGAGCGGCGACGTCGACGTTGCCGGCCTCGAGCGGCGCCTCACCGCCGAGGGTGAGGGCGGCAGCATCACCGACTTAGCCGGCGACATGTTCGCCCAGGCCCGCGATCTCGGTGAAGGCCTCGTCCGCACCGGTGTCGACGTCCTCAAGGGCCTCTTCGCCCGCAAATAAGAAACGCCCCCAGCCTGAGCCGGGGGCGTTTCTAGTGGAGCGGTAGACCGGGCTCGAACCGGCGACCTCGACCTTGGCAAGGTCGCGCTCTACCAACTGAGCTACTACCGCAGGTTTCCTGCGGAGCGAAAACCTTACCCGGCGGGAGCGTCCGCAACCTTCTTCGTTGCGGCCTTTTTCGCAGCCTTGGGCTTTTGAGGCGCCGATTGGGCGTTGGCCAGCTTCATCAGCTCGTCGAGGGACTCGTCGAGGTACCGGGCGATGCTCTCGACGTTCGGGATGGTCTCGGCGCAAGCGACCAGGCCGAAGTTCATGGTGTCCATGTAGGACATCACGGTCATGTTGAGAGCACCACCGTCCATGATCGGACCCATCGGATACATCGCGACCATGCGGGCACCGGCCGAATACAGCGGGAAGGGCGGGCCGGGCACGTTCGAGATCGTGACGTTGAAGATGGGACGGTGGCGGTCGGCCATCTTCATGTTCGAATACAGCCGCGCCGCGCGCGCCGCGATCGCCGGCGCCGCGAACTCGGCCCAGTTGGTGAGCGTGTCGGCGCCGATCGCCTTGTCCTGCTCTTTGGCGTTCTTGGTCGCGTTGCGAATCGTCGCAAGTCGCTCGATCGGATCGTCAATGTCGCTGGCCAGCGACACCAGCATCGAGCTGACCCGGTTGCCCATCGCGCCCTGCTCGTCTTCGGCGCGTACTGAGATCGGGATCATGCCGACGAGCGGACCGTCGAGCTGTTCGCCCCTCTCGTCGAAGTAACGCCGCAGGGCGCCGGCGCACATGGCGAGCACGATGTCGTTGACGGTGCCACCGAGCGCGTTCTTCACGTTCTTCACGTCGGCAAGGCTCATCTGCGTGAACGCGAACTTGCGGTGCGGCGAGATGGCCGTGTTGATCGACGTGTTCGGGGCACTGAACGGCGCGGGAGGCGGCGCGGTGTCAGGCTCGCGGTTGCGCCGCCGCAAGTTGAGCGCGGCCTCGGCGGTGCGGCGCACGGCTTTGGCCGCGGCGAGGGGTTGGCGCGACAGGCTCTGCAACGCGAAGCCGACCAGCTCGGCATCTGACGGGATGCGGTCGGCCTGCCAGGTGTCGTCGGCCGGGTCGAGCACCATCGTCTCGGGTGACAGGTCGAGCAGGTTCGCGGTGAGCTCGGCACCCGACACGCCGTCGATCGCGGCGTGGTGGGTCTTGGTGACCGTGCCGATGTAGCCGTCTTCGAGGCCTTCGACCACGTACATCTCCCACAGCGGACGGCTGCGGTGCAACGGGCGGGCCATCACGTCGGCCGCGAACTCGGCGAGCTCGGCGGCGCCGCCCGGCGCGGGCAGAGCGGCGCGGCGCACGTGGTAGTCGACGTCGAAGTCGGGGTCTTCGATCCACAGCGGATGGTGCAGCGAGAACGGGATCTGCACGAGTCGGCGCCGGAACGGTGGCAACAAGGGCATCCGGTTCGCCACCATCTCCTTGACCTTCTCGAACGAGTAGCCACCGGGGACGTCACTCGGGTCGAACACCGCCGTGCTCGCCACGTGCATGTGCGCGCTCGGCGTTTCGAGATAGAGGAACGTAGCGTCGAGACCGGTCAATCGCTGCATATCCCTCATCTTCTCACTTCAGGAGACGGGACATTCTGCGATCTGCTAACGGCTTGCCGTCGGTCTGGCACGTGGCGCAGTACTGCAGCGATTTCGTGGCGAAGCTGACTTCACGGATCACGTCGCCGCACACCGGGCACGGTTGGCCGGTCTTGGCGTGCACCCGCATGCCGGAACGCTTCTCGGCCTTCAGGCCCGCCGCGGGCAGGCCCTGGCTGCGTTCGAATGCGTCGGTGAGCACGCTCAGAATCGCTGCGTGCAGCGCGCCCAGTTCTTCTTCGATGAGCTTGTTCGCCTTCTTGAACGGCGACAGGCGCGCCGCGTGCAAGATGTCGTCGGAATAGGCGTTGCCGATGCCGGCGATAAGGCGCTGGTTGACGAGCGCTCCTTTCAGTTGCACCGAGCCGGCTTGTTGCAACAGCTCGCCGAGAACGTCTTTGGTGAAGGACGCGTCGAGCGCCTCGGGCCCGAGCGACGCGACGAACTCGATGTCGTTGGGGTCGCGTACCACCCAGACCGACAGCCGGCGGTCGGTGCCCATCTCGGTCATGTCGAAACCCGACCCGTTGTCGAGCGCGGCGCGAAAGGCCAGCGGGCTCTTCGTGGGCTTGATCGGCGTGGTCGGCACTACGTCGTGCCACTTGATCCAGCCGCCGCGGGAGAGGTGAGTGACGAGCCACACACCGTCAGTGTCGATCTCGAGGTACTTGCCGCGACGAGTCACGCCCCGCACGGTGCGGCCGACCAGCGCGTCGATCGGTGGGTCGAACGTCTTGAGCGCGGCGATGTGGGCGACCCGGGCCTTCGCAATCGCGTGGCCCGTGATCCGCTCGTCGAGGAACCGGGCCAGCGCTTCGACCTCGGGCAGCTCAGGCACGGCCCGTGCTTCCGAAGCCGCCGTCGCCCCGGGCGTGGTCGGCCAGCTCGTCGACGGGTTCGAACGTCGCCTGCTCGACGCGTTGGATCACCAGTTGCGCGATGCGGTCGCCGACCGCTACGTCGTAGTCGGCCTTCGGGTCGAGGTTGACGAGCAGCACCTTTAGCTCGCCCCGATAGCCGCTGTCGATAAGGCCCGGCGTGTTGAGGCACGTCACGCCGTGCTTCAACGCCAGGCCGCTACGGGGCAGCACGAAGCCGGCGTAGCCCTCGGGAATGGCCAGGCGGACCCCGGTGCCCACGAGCGCCCGTCCCCCGCCGGCTTTGAGTGCCACCGCCTCGGCTGCGGTGAGGTCGGCGCCCGCGTCGCCGGGGTGCGCGTAAGCCGGCAGGGAGGCTCCGAGGACCGGAACGTTCGGGGAGGTCACGCATCGAGAATACGTTGGGGGTGCATGGACGGCGCCCTGGTGTGGATGGATCTCGAGATGACCGGGCTCGACCCGACCAACGACGTTATCGTCGAGATCGCGACGCTGGTCACCGACGCCGAGTTGAACATCGTGGCTGAAGGCCCCGATCTGGTAATCCACGTCGCCGACGAACTGCTCGACGGCATGGCGGAAATCGTGAAGAACATGCACGCCAAGAGCGGGCTGACCGACGCGATCAGAGCGTCAACGATGACGCTCGAAGATGCCGGCGCAGCCACGCTCGCCTTCATCAAAGAGCACGTGCCCAACGAGCGGGCGGCACCGCTGTGCGGCAACAGCATCGGCACCGACCGGCGCTTCCTCACCGCGTACCTACCCGAGATCGAAAACCACCTGCACTACCGCTGCGTCGACGTGTCCACCATCAAAGAACTGGTCGACCGTTGGTACCCCGAGGCCTACGCCAAGCGCCCGAACAAGACCGGCAACCACCGCGCCCTCGGCGACATCGTCGACTCGGTCAACGAGCTGCGCTACTACCGCGACTCGGTGTTCTTGCCGCGGGGTTAGCGGTAGGCCCGGGCCTGTAGCTCGTACAACTCGGCGTAGAGGCCGTTCATGTCCACCAGCTCTCGGTGGCTGCCGCGTTCGGCCACGCAGCCGTCGTTGATCACGACGATCTGGTCGGCCATGCGCACCGTGGAGAACCGGTGGCTTACCAGCACGGTGATCGCGCCGACCTCGGCGCCAACCCGCTGGGCCGCGCCGGCGTAGCGCTCGAACAACGCGTGTTCGGTCTGCGGGTCGAGCGCCGATGTTGGCTCGTCGAGCACGAGCAGCAGCGGATGGTCGCGCATCATCGCCCGGCCCAGCGCGACCTTCTGCCACTGGCCACCCGACAACTCGACGCCGCCCTCAAACGTGCGACCCAGCTGCGTCGACAATCCGTCAGGGAGATCTTCGATGACGTCGAGCGCGCTGGCCCGGCCGAGCGCGCCCTGCACCGCGACGCGGTTGTCGATGTGAGGCAAGTCGCCCACACCCACGGCCTGCAGGGCGCTGAGCTCGAACTGGGCAAAGTCCTGGAAGCCAGCGGCCATGCGTTCGCGCCACGCGATCGGGTCGACGTCGCTCAACGGGATGCCGTCGACGAGAATCCGGCCCTCGGTCGGCTCGTAAAAGCGGCACAGCAGTTTGATGATGGTGGACTTGCCCGCACCGTTGTCGCCCACCATCGCCACCGTCGAGCCCGCGGCGAAGCGAATGCTCACGTCGCGCAGCACCTCGACGTCGGTGCCCGGATAGCGGAACGACACGTGGTCGAACACGATCCCGTCGTGCAACTGGTCGGGCAGGTCGACGGGCGCCGCGGGCACGACCGCGGCAGTCGCCCGCTGCGCATAGTCCGACAGCCACACGAAACGGTGGCCGACGCGAGCCGAGCGCATCATGAAGCTGACAATGCCAACCGCGCCGGTGAGTTGGTTGTTGATTTGCTGGGCCAAGGACAACGTGAGCACGAGATCACCAGCCGTGGCCTGGCCGGTTTGCACCCGGCGCGCGACCAGCGTGATCGCCGCGATAAATCCGAGTGCAAACACAATCCAGCCGAGGCCGGTCAAGGCATGCGTGCCGTTCTCGTTGGCGACGACCTCGTTCGAGACCTCACGGCTCAGGTCGTCGTGGCGCGCCAACAGTTGTTCGCGCACACCGAAGATGCGCAGTTCCTTGCCAAGCTCGCGTTCGGTCGCGGTCGCGTACAACGAGTAGTAGAGGCGGGCGCGCTCGATCACTTGCTCTTGCAGTCGGCGGCGACGACGTTCGGCCACGCCGCCGAACACGATCGCGGGGACACCGAACACGGGTAGCAATATGAGCGCGGGGTGGATCGCGGCGAGCAGGCCGATGGTCGTGATGCTGCGGACGATCAAGCCGAGGTTGCTGATGGTGGCGTCGGGGATGTTGGCGAGCTGGCCCCGCTCTTGGCGCAGCATCTGCAGCTCGTCTTGGTAGTCGGGCCGTTCGTAGTGCTCGATGCCGGGCACGCCCATGGCCAGGTCGATCAATTGACGGTCCATCGCTTGGCCGACCCGCTCGCGCAGGCCCATGAGGAATCCGACGAGCAGCCAGCTCATCCCGTCGCCCACCACTTGCGTGCCAGCGATCAGTGCGGCAGCTCGGATGCCCGCGCCGCGGTCGCCGGCGATGAATGCGTCAGTGAGCAGCTTGAACGCGTAGGCCTGCAGCGGCCCGGTGAACTCTGTGAGTACGCGCAGGACGGTGAGGCCGATCATGCGGCCGGGCGACGCCTTGAAACCAATGTGCATCGCAGTGCGAATCGAGCGCCACGTCGCTTTCAGCCCCGGCTTGTCGGCAGTGGTGCCTTTCGTCATTCGACGAACCTCGCCGCTTGCAATTGAAACATTTTGGCGTACTTCTGCCCGTTGGCGACCAGCTCGTCGTGGCTGCCCTCTTCGACGACGCGGCCGTGCTCGACAACAACAATCCGATCGACGCGGCGCACAGTGGAGAAGCGGTGCGAGATCACGATCGTGGTGAGCCCGCGCGTCAGTTCGAGGAACCGGTCGTACAGCTCAGCCTCGCTGCGGATGTCGAGTTGCGCGGTGGGCTCGTCGAGCACCAGCACCTGGGCGCCCCGCTCGACCGCGAACAGCGCCCGCGCCAAGGCGATCCGCTGCCACTCGCCACCCGAAGCCTCGACGCCCTTGGCGAACTGGCGGTTGAGCATGCTGTCCCAGCCGTGCTCCCATCCGTCGATGAGCGACTGAATGCCGACCCGACCCGCCACCCGGTTGAGGGCGTCAAGGTCGTGCGGTTCACCGAAGGCCGACAGCCCGACGTTGTCGGCCGCGGTGAGGGCGTAGCGGCCGAAGTCCTGGAAGATCGCGCCGATTCGTTCGTGCCACGAGGCCGGGTCGATCTCGGCCAGCGCTACTCCGTCCACCGTGATCCGTCCGGCGGTCGGGTCGTAGAGCCGCGTGAGCAGCTTCACGAGCGTGGTCTTGCCCGCGCCGTTGTCGCCGACCACGGCGAGCGAGCGTCCGGCGGGTAGCTCGAGGTCGAGACCGTTGAAGACGAGGTCGTCGCGGCCGGGGTAACCGAAGGACACGTTCTCGAACCGGATGGACTGACTGGGCATGCCGTCGGCGCGCCGGGTGCCGCGAATGATGCTGGCCGAGTGCTCGTCGATCGTCTGCTCGAGTTCCATCGCCGGACGGATCGCGGCAGTCGCCTGTTCGAGGATGAGCTCGGGGTTGCCCAGCACCATGCTGAGCGTGGCGACGCCGATAAGTGCTTGCACCGTGACGATGAAGGTCGACAACTGCATCTGGTCGTCGAACGCAGTTCGGGCGAGAAAGACGAACGCGAACAACGTGGCAACGCCTTTCACCATCAAGCCCGCCACCACGACCAGTCCGCCTCGCTTGCGTTCGGCCCACACC
>JACCXE010000122.1 GCA_013697265.1 Actinomycetota bacterium
GCAGCGCTAAAGCAATCAAGACCCGGGTAGGCACCCCGGTAACGTACGCCTTGTTATGGCTTTGGACGCACTTGTGATCGCGGGACGAGAGTTCGGTTCACGGCTGTTCCTGGGCACCGGCAAGTTCTCTTCCAACGCAACGCTGCGCGACGCCATCAAGGCGTCGGATACCGAAATGGTCACGGTGGCCATGCGCCGGGCCGACCCGTCGGCCGACGACGACATCGTCGACGCGATCCCGGCCTCGGTGTTGCTGCTCACGAACACCAGCGGCGCCATGAACGCCGACGAGGCCGTGCGCATCGCCCGCTTGGCCCGAGCGGCGGGCTACCCCGACTGGATCAAGCTCGAGCTCACGCCCGAGCCGCGCTACCTGCTGCCCGACGGCGTCGAAACCCTGGCCGCAGCCGAGAAGCTCGTGGCTGAAGGCTTCACCGTGCTTCCCTATGTCAACGCCGACCCGGTGCTGTGCAAGCGCCTCGAAGAAGTCGGCTGCGCCACTGTGATGCCGCTGGGTTCGTGGATCGGCTCGAACCAAGGTCTACGCACCCGCGGCGCGTTGGAGATCATCGTCGAGCAGGCCCGGGTGCCTGTGGTGGTCGACGCCGGCTTGGGCGCGCCGTCGCACGCAGCCGAAGCGATGGAGTTGGGCGCCGACGCCGTGTTGGTGAACACCGCGATCGGAACGGCCGCCGACCCCGCGGCCATGGCCGACGCTTTTCGCCTGGCCACGATTGCGGGCCGACTGGGCTATGTCGCGGGGTTGGCGCCGTCGCGGTGCCTCGCGGACGCGTCGTCTCCGCTCACTGGTTTTCTGCAGTCATGACCACGACGTCGCCGGTCGAACTGCTGTCCCGGCCCCGCGGGGTTCCGGCCGACAGCGCGGCCGCCGCGCTACTCGGCATGGCGGCCGAACTCGACGCGCTTCGCTCGCTCGTGGAGCGCGCCACCGACGCTGACGTGTCGCGGGCGCTGGCCCGCCCCCGACGCGACCTCGTGGACTTCGCCGCGTTGTTGTCTCCTTCGGCGCTAAATCGAATTGAGGAAGTTGCGGTTGCGGCGCGCGACACCACGCTGGCCCGCTTCGGTAAGGCCCGCACGTTGTTCGCCCCCCTGTACGTTTCGAACGAATGCGTCTCGGTCTGCACGTACTGCGGGTTTTCTGCCGACAACGAGGTGGCGCGCCGCACTCTTTCGGTCGACGAAGTCGTGCTCGAAGCACGCGAGCTCGCGGCCCGCGGCTTCCGTCACGTGCTGCTCGTCGCGGGCGAACACGCCCGCATCGTGTCGAAGGATTACTTGGTCGACTGCGTAGCCGCAGTGTCGGAGGTGATGGCGAACGTCGCAGTCGAGGTGCAGGTGTGGGACGAGCCGACCTATGTGCGGCTGGTCAACGCAGGCGCGGACGGTGTGGTCGTCTACCAAGAGACCTACGACCGTTCCACCTACTCGAACGTCCACCTGCTCGGTAAGAAACGCAACTACGAGTGGCGTCTCGCCGCGCCCGACCGCGCCGCGGCTGCGGGGCTGCGTCGGCTCGGCATCGGCGCGCTGCTCGGCCTTCACGACGACTGGCGGGCCGAGGCGCTGTCGGTGGCCGCGCATGCACGCGAGTTGATGCACCGCTGGTGGCGAGCCGAGGTCTCGGTTGCGGTGCCTCGGCTACGCCCGGCGGCGGGCGACTACGAACCGCTCGACCCGGTCGACGACCGTTCCTTCACCCAACTCATCTGCGCGTTGCGCCTCTTCCTGCCCGACCTCGGTATCTCACTGTCGACGCGTGAGCCCGCGTTCCTGCGCGACGCGTTGGTGCCACTCGGCGTGACCAACCTGTCGGCCGGGTCCCACACCGAGCCGGGCGGCTATGCATCGGCGTCCTACGCCGAGCCGCAGTTCGAGATCAGCGACACCAGGTCCCCCGCCGACTTTGCGGCCGCGTTGCGATCGATGGGTTACGACCCGGTGTGGAAGGACTGGACGCGGGTCTGAGCGACTACTACGAGGTGCTGGGGGTGGCGCGCAACGCTTCGCACGAGACCATTCACCGCGCCTATCGCGTGCTGGCCCGGCGATTACACCCAGACGTCGCGCACGTGCACGGCGCACGTACAGAAGACATGGCCGCAGTCAACGAGGCGTGGCACGTCTTGGCGGACGAACACGCACGAAACGAGTACGACCGCTCACTCGGCATCGAGCGCACGAACCTCGACAGCCTGCTTGTCTACCCGCAACCGCCGGCGGGATTCTTTCCAATCGGAGGCTGGACAGCGAAGAGCCGTGCAGTAGTAGCTGGCCGCACGTCGTGGGCGCGCCACGATCCCGGGCGCCCGGGCAAGTGGCAGATGACGCTGACGGCGCTGTCGGACGATCTTTCCGGCCTCGACGACTGCAAGATCACCGACGTCGGCCTGGCCCATCTCGCAACAATCGAGACCCTCGAAGAACTGTTGCTGTTCGGCACCGAGGTCACTGA
>JACCXE010000126.1 GCA_013697265.1 Actinomycetota bacterium
CCGTAACGATCACCGCGATGCCGAGCGCTATAGCAACCGCGCGGGGCGGGCGTAGCGACGGGTCCTTGGCGCTTGCGGTGTCGTGGTCACCGTCGGCCGGCGTGTACATGGCGAGCACTACTCGCAGGTACAGGAAGGCAGCTACGACCGCGCTGAGCATCGCGATCACGGCCAGCGCGTAGCTCTTGGCCTCAACCGCGGCAGCGATCACCGAGAACTTCGCGATGAAGCCGCCGGTAAGGGGCACGCCGGCCTGAGCCAATAAGAAGATCGTGAACAGCAGGGCGAGGCCGGGCCGCCTCTTGGCCAGACCCCTGTAATCGTTTACCGACTGGGCGACGTCGTGAGAGGGGCCGCCCACAACCGTGATCACGGCGAACGCGCCCAGCAGCATGAAGGAATAGATCGCGACGTACTCGAGCACGCTGGCCACGCCCTTGTCCGTCGCGGCCTGAAGTCCGACGAGGATGAAGCCGGCGTGGCTGATCGACGAGTAGGCCATCATGCGCTTGACGTCGGTCTGCACCGCGGCCATCACGGCGCCGACGATGAGACTCAGCACCGCGATCGCGGCGATGAGCGGTTGCCAGTCGAGGCGAAGCGTTTCGAACGCGGTCATGAACACCCGCAACATGCCGGCGAACGCGCCCACCTTGGCCGCCGCGGCCATGAAGCCCGACACCGGCGACGGCGAGCCTTGATAGACGTCGGGCGCCCACGTGTGAAACGGCACGGCCGACACCTTGAACGCGAAGCCGACCAGGAGTAGGCCCATGCCAGCGAGCAGCACGCCCGACGTCGAGAGGTTCTGGGCGAGGAACGACCCGATCTCGTCGAGGTTCGTGGAGCCGGTGGCGCCGTAGGTGAGGGCTACGCCGTAGAGGAACAGCGCAGAGGAGAACGCCGAGAGGATGAAGTACTTCATCGCCGCTTCCCGGCCCAGCGCCCGACGGCTGTGGAACGCGGCCAAAACGAACAGGGGTAGCGACAGGATTTCGAGGCCGAGGAACGTGACGATCAGATCGTTGGCGACCGCCATGATCATGGCGCCCGAGGTCGCGAGTAGCACCAGCACTTGGAACTCGGGGCCCCGGGTCTGGTTCTCTCGCCGCAGCCACCCGTCGCCGATAAGGGTGGCGAGCGTCGCGACGGCGAGCAGCAGGCCGACGATGAAAATGCCGAAACCGTCGTTGGCGATCGCGCCTTCGACGGCGCGCGTCGACGGGCCGGCCACTACGGCCGAGCCGAACTGGTTGATCACCTCGGGCGACAGCTTGGCCACGGCGCGGGCGTGCTTGCTGTATTCGCTCCACCGGTAAAACAGGGGAACGGCAGCGGCACCCAACGTGACGAGGGTGAACACGGTGTAGAGCGTGGTGCGGTTGCGCTTGATGACCACGGCCGACAGCAGCAGCAACAACAGGGCGCCGCCGATCACGAAGAACTCGGGCAGCAGCAGCGAGTACTCGACGTTGGGCAGGCGGAACGTCGAGGCCGGGTCGGGCGCGGTCGGCACCTGGATCGGGATCTGGGTCTGAGCCAGGAGACTGATCACTTTGCTTCTCCGTCAGTGGCGACCCGGACGTGCTGGATCAATCGGTCGACCGAGGGGTTGACCCGGTCGAGCACCGGCTTGGGGTACACGCCCATCCCCACAATGAGCAGGAGCAGCGGCACCATCACCAGCTTCTCGCGCAGGTTCAGATCGATCATCTTCTCGTTATCGCCGGTAGGCACGCCGTGGAAGACCCGTTGGTAGACCCAAAGCAGGTAGACGGCGGCGAGCACGACACCGAAAGTGGCCACAACCGTCCACCATCGGTGGGGGCCGAAGCTGCCGATCAGCACGAGGAATTCGCCCACGAAACCGTTGAGGCCCGGAAGCCCGATCGAGCTCAGCATCACAACGGTGAAGATGCCCGCCATGACCGGGGCGACCTTTTGGAGGCCGCTCAGTTCACTGATGGCGCGGGTGTGGCGCCGCTCGTAGATCCAGCCGACGAGCAGAAACAACGCACCGGTCGACACCCCGTGGTTGATCATCTGGATCACGGCACCGGACATGCCTTGGCTCGTGAACGCGAACGTGCCCAGGACGATGAAGCCCATGTGGGCGACTGACGAATAGGCGACGAGTCGTTTGAGGTCTTTCTGCACGGCTGCGATCGCGGCGCCATAAATGATTCCGATCACGGCGAGGGTGGCCATGAGCGGGGCCAAGTCGTGAGCCGCCTCGGGGAACAACTCGAGCGAGAAGCGCAGGAACCCGTAGGTGCCTATCTTCAGCAGCACGCCGGCGAGGATCACCGAACCGGCCGTGGGCGCCTCGGT
>JACCXE010000165.1 GCA_013697265.1 Actinomycetota bacterium
AGTCGTCGACGAACACGCTGTCGCCCACCCAGAGCCGGATCTTGTCCACGGTGCGCACGCTGAACGTGTGGGTGCCGGCGAAGGTTGCGGTGAACGTGGTCTCGACGTGCGCCGACCACGTGTTCCCCTTGCCCGCGGGCTCGAACTGCCGGCTCCAACTAAACACCGAGCGGGTGATGACTTCCTCGTGAGTGGGCTCGCCCGCTGGTTCGTCGCCCGCGAAGTAAGTGATCTTGATGCCCTGGCGTCCGTCGGGGGCGCGGCACTGGCCGGCGTCGAAGTGGCTGGCGCCCCGGCCCAATGTGGCGCCGGTCGAGTGGATGATCTTCACGCCGTCGCCCAGCGCGGCGCGCAGGCCTTCTAGCGGCGACACGGTGTAGGGCGACAACACCCCGGCGCTGCCACCGCCTTGCGTCGCCGCAGTCGCAGCGAGCGGCCCGATGATCGCGACCTTCTTCAATTCGTCGGGCTCGAGCGGCAACACCGGCGCACCCTTTACGGGCTTTTTCTTGTCTCCCGAGCCGACGGGCTCGTTGCGGAGCAGCACGATCGCGGTGCGCGCGACCCGGCGCAACAGGTTCATCGTCTTCGGGTTGTCGTCGTAGTACTCGTGGGCCGGGTCGGGCGCATCGCCGTCCATCACGCCGGTCCGCTCGTTGAGCTGAAGTACGCGGCGCACCCGTTCGTCGAGCACTTCCTGGCTGACCTCGCCGGCCTCGACTGCCTTCACCAACAGCTCACCGCGATGGGTGGCCGGCCCCGGCATCTCGAGGTCGAGCCCGGCGTTGGCGGCATCGGCGGTCGAGTGCGTGCCGAACCAATCCGACATCACCATGCCGTCGAAACCCCACTCGCCCCGCAGGATGGTTTCGATCAGCGGCGCGTGTTCGCCGCACCAGGTGCCGTACACCTTGTTGTAACCGGTCATGATCGCAAGCGTGCCCGCTTCAACCGCGCACTCGAAGGGCACGAGATACAGCTCGCGCAGCGCCCGCTCGGGGATCTCCGAGCTCATCGTGAAGCGCTCGAACTCCGAGTCGTTGCCTACGAAGTGCTTCACCGTTGTGGCCATGCCTTGGCTTTGCACGCCGCGGATGTAGGCGGCGGACAGGCGCGCCGTGAGGAACGGGTCTTCCGAGTAGCACTCGAAGTTTCGCCCGGCCAGCGGCGTGCGGTGCAGGTTGACCGTCGGCGCCAAGATGACCGTGGCCCCCTTACTGCGCAGTTCGGCGGCGAGGGCGACGCCGACGTCGTGCGTGAGTTCGGGGTCCCACGTGGCGCCGAGCGCGGTGCCGCACGGGAAGCTCAACGATGGCGGCCCACCGCTGACGTGCGCGCCGCGCACACCGGCCGGACCGTCGCTGACTTTAAGCGCCGGGATGCCGAGCCGCTCGATTGCGTTGACGTGCCACCAGTCCTGCCCCGCGAGCAGCGATACCTTCTCCTCGAGCGTCAGCTCCGCGATCAGCTTCTCAATGCGTTCCGACATGCGGGAACTATCGCAGAAGCCAACAAAATTGCGCTGACCGCATGGTCAGTCTTTTGCGTGCACCGTCACGGCGTAGGAGCCGTCGCCCGGGAACACCTTGCCCGACCAGGTCGCGTAGCGCTCGCGCCGCGTCAGGCCAACCTCCGCCGCGTGGGCGTCGAACTCATCGAGTTCGTAGCCGCGTCCGAGTTGAAAGCCACTGATCAACACCCCGCTGCCGGGTGCGACGTGGCGCGCGCACCCGGCCACGAGCGCGGCGTGCGTGCCGTCAGGCGTGAAAAGCGGAACATTGCCCGCCATCACCACGACGTCGAATCGACGGCCCAGGTCGAGGGCGGCCAAGTCCGACTGGACCCAGCTGATTGCGGGTGCCAGTTTGCGTGCGGTCGCGATCATCGAAGGGTCGACGTCGGCTCCGACCACCGTGGCTACGCCTCGATTGGCGAGTTCGATCGCAACCCGCCCGGAACCGCATCCGGCGTCAAGCACCGAGTTCGGCGTGTAGCGCATCACGAACGCGACCTCGCCGTGAACGTCCACGCCTTTCGCGGCCAGGTCGTCGAACCGCTTCTGGTAATCGTCTCCGTCCCAACGCATATTGCTTTCTACCCGGGCGGGCGCCCGCAGGCCCGCCCTCCTCCGCAACGTGGGGCCCCTCGCTCCGCTCGCCCCACGGCGGCCGTAACGTGCGCACATGCATGAGGGAGGCCTGCGGGCGATCATCGCGGCGTTCCTGGCCAATCTTGGGATTGCGATCGCCAAGCTCGTCGGCTTCGTGTTCACCGGATCGGCGTCGATGCTTGCCGAAGCCATTCACTCTGCGGCCGACACCACGAACCAAGGCCTGCTGCTGTTGGGGCGTCGACAGGCGCTGAAGCCCGCGACGCCCGAGCACCCTTTCGGCCACGGACGCGAGCGTTTCTTCTGGTCCTTCGTCGTCGCGCTCGTGATCTTTTCGTTCGGCGCGGTGTTCGCGTTGTTCGAAGGGATCGACAAGCTGCGCGAGCCCCACGAGTTGGAATCGGTCGGCTGGGCCATTGGCATCTTGCTGTTCGCCATCGTGCTCGAGTCGTACTCGTTCCGCACCGCAATCCACGAAAGCCGCACCCTTAAAGGCGACGAATCATGGTGGGAGTTCATCCGGCGCTCCCGTGTGCCCGAGCTACCCGTGTTGTTGCTCGAAGACCTCGGGGCGCTCGTCGGCCTCACGTTCGCGCTCACCGGCGTGATCGTCGCCAAGCTGACCGACAACGCCCGCTTCGACGCCATGGGCAGCATCGCCATCGGCATCTTGCTGGCGTCTATCGCCGTGATCCTCGTGGTGGAGATGAAAAGCCTCCTCATCGGCGAGTCGGCCACACCCGCGCAGCGCCAAGCCATCGCCGACGCCATCGAGGCCCACAAACAAACGACGCGTGTCATTCACATGCGCACCGAGCACCTCGGGCCCGAAGAGCTGTTGGTCGGCGCCAAAGTCGAGTTCGTCAACGGGCTCACCCTCGCGAAATTGGCGACCGCGATCGACTCGGTCGAAAAGGCGATCCGCGCCGCAGTGCCCGACGCCCGCGTGATCTACATCGAGCCCGACATCTACCGAGCCGAGTAATCATCTAGGGGCCGGGAAACGCAGCCTTGAACCCGCGGGCGAACGCGCCGTCGTCGGCGCCCGTGTAGGTAAAAACGCCTTCGGCGGATCGGCCGAGTAGCAGCGCCAACAGATTACGGCGACTCGCTTCGATCACGCCGTCGGCCGACTCGTCAGGCCGCGCCGTTCGTGACGCCACGCCGCCTTCACCGGCGACGACAAACCACGCGTCGCCGTCGGTCGAGCGCAACAACCACGTGCCGGTCGGCCGATGTGTGGGCACCGGACTATTCGAGAGCGGCAGCGCCAGCCGCTCGAACCGCATCGGCAACGCCGCGTCGACGAAGGTGTCGCTCCACGTGTCGAGGCCGATCTGCATGTCGGCCGCATGCACCTCGACTTCGGTTAGACGGAGCAACGCGAGTCGTTCAACGGTCATAGGCCCGAGATCCGCGGCGCCGTGAGGCTCACGCGACATGACGGTCCAGTCGGTCACGGCAGCGAGCGTGGCGTCGAGCGCGCCTCCATTGGCCGCGAGCGACTCGACCACGTCGTGGGGCGACTCGCCCGGCGCCGGTACCAGCGTGCCCGGCCGCTGCTCGTCGCGGCCACCCGGATAGAAAAGCGCGGGCTCGCCGGCCAGGGCCGCGGTAACAAGTCGGTTGATCGCCTCGGCGCCAAAGCGGATGTGACACACGACCGTCAGGCGGCTCCAGTCGGGCAGCGACGACGGGGCCCGCAGTTCATCCTCGGTCAGCGCGCGCAGCGCACGGATGACGGCCGTCTGTTTCGCCGCGACCGCTGCGACGATATCGGCGCCGCTCGGCACGGCTAGGGGTTGCTGATGAGCGAGAACAACGTGTGGCCGGGCTCGTAGGCGGCCTCGGGGTTGGCCCGCACGGCCGCGTCCAACTTCCCGGCGTCTTCACCGACGAGGATGCGCCACTTCTCGGCCCGCACACCGTCGAGGATGATCGTGGCCGCTTGCGCCGCGGACGTGGGCGCCATGTTCTTGAAGCCCTCCTCCATCATCTGAGCCATGTTCGCAACGTCGTCGTCGGACAGGTTTGAGTGGTCGAAGCCGCGTTGCGTCATCGTGTTGCGCACCGCGGCTACATCGAGCATGTTGCCGGCGAGCACGAGCCGGCTGTTCTTCAGGATGTCGGTGCCGATGTGGCCGGGCATCACAACCGCGACCTTCACGTGCGGCGCGTTGACGCGGAAGTCTTCGATGAGCGCTTCGGTGAAGCCCTTCACCGCGAACTTCGCCGCGCTGTACGCGGTGTGCGGCACGCCGTCGCCGATCGAGGCGTAAAAACCGTTCACGCTAGAGGTGTTCACGAGGTAGCCGTCGTCGCTGGCGACCAGCAGCGGCACAAAGGCGCGGCAGCCGTTGTAGACGCCGCCCCAGCAGATCGCGAATGTGCGGTCCCACGCGGTGCGATCGCCCGCCACGAATCCTCCGCCGCCGCCGACGCCGGCGTTGTTGAACACGAGGTTGACGTAGTCGGTGTCGTGGTCGGCCATGACCTCGTCGCGAAACATCATCATCTGCGTTTCGTCACCGACATCGCAGATGTGGGTGGTGATCTTCACGTCACTCGACGACGCCGCGTCTCGGGCGAGCTTCGCGGTTTCGTCGAGCGTGTCGGCATTCACGTCGCATGTCGCGACCGAGGCACCCTCGGCCACCAGCTGTAGGACGAGCTCGCGACCCATCCCGGTGCCGCCCCCAGTAACAACCGCCAGCTTGTCTGCGAAAGATTCCATAGTCAGCAAAGTTAGGACGAACCACTACCGTCTCGCTCATGGCCGATGACGACCTCGCCGACTTCGAACGCGCTTCCTTCACCCACGACGGCAAGACCCGGACGATCTTTCGCAAGGGGACCGGCCCCGCGGTCATCGTGATCGCCGAGATGCCCGGCATCTCGCCAAAGGTCGCCAACTTCGCCCGCAAGGTCGCCGACATCGGCTGCACTGCGGTGATGCCTCATTTGTTCGGCGACCCCGGACGCGACCC
>JACCXE010000168.1 GCA_013697265.1 Actinomycetota bacterium
CCCTCAGGCAGATCGAGGCTGAGATCGGTCACCGCTTCGGTGGACGAACCGGCGAACCGCTTGCTGACGCCGCGCAGCCGTATCGCCGTCGGCGAGTCCATCGACTGAGCCTAGGACCGGCGCTCTATGTTCGCCGGGCCGAGTTGGAGTTAGACGCGCGGTTCAAGCAGGTAGTGCGACACGATCCATTCGTCGCCGCCGTGATAACCCCAGATCTCACGAGTTGAAAGCAGAAATAAGCGCCAATTGGCCAGCAGCACCTTGGCGCGCCGGGGCGTGCTGTCGGCGCTGAGGATGCGCTGGGCCTCTTCTTTGTTGGCGTCGAGTCGCTCGAGCCACGCTTCGAGCGTCTTGGCGTAGTGCGTGCCGCTCACGGCCCAGCGCTGGGTGACCGCGAGGTCGTCGGCGAAATGCAGCATCAGGTCGTGGGACGGCATGGTGCCCGCGGTGAAGAAGCGTTCGGCCGCCCACGTGTTTTCGAAGCGGTAGGCGAGGCGGCGGTGCGAGAACACATGGATGAAGGCTTTCGCATCGGGCTTGAGCCACTTGCCTACGCGGCGCAGCAATTCTGACCAGTTGCGCATGTGTTCGAACATCTCGACCGACATCACGCGGTCGAAGGTGCGGCCGGGATCGAACTCGTTGACGTCGGCGGTGAGGACGGTGAGCTTGTCGGTGAGGCCCAAGCGGTCGCGCTCGGCCTCGATCCACTCGCGCTGACGGTTCGAGTTCGAGACGCCGGTGACCTTCACGTTGTAGTGCTCGGCCAGGTACAGCGACAACGCACCCCAGCCGCAACCAAGGTCGAGGATTTCCATGCCGTCGCGCACGCCGGCCCGCTCACAGGACAGCTCGAGCATCGCCTCTTCGGCGTCGCCGATGTTGGTCACGCCTTCGGGCCAGTAGCAACCGCTGTACTTGCGGCGAGGCCCGAGGATGAGCGCCATGAATTCGGCCGGCAGTTCGTAGTGCTGCTCGTTGGCCTTGGCCGGCACCTCCGCTATAGGGCCCGACTTCATGTGGGCGACGAGGTCGGCCAAGCGTGCGTCTTGCACTTCGACGCCGCCCCGCTCTTCGTCGCGTTGGCGTTTCCAGGTGGCGACTTGTGAGCCGAGGCGAAGAACCGAGTCAGGAACGAGGCCCGAGGCGAGCGCGCTGTCGAGGATGGCGTATCGGCGTGCAGTCATAGGAGTGATTAGTCATCCGGAGCAGGTTCTGAGTCCGGATGATTTTCGTGAAAGTTGCGGTAGTCGGTGCCGGTGTTTCGGGCCTTGTGGCCGCGCATCTGCTGTCGCGGGCCCATGACGTCACGGTGTTCGAAGCCGGCGAATATCCCGGCGGCCACACGAACACGGTGCGGGTCGACACCGAAGACAACACCTATTTCGTGGACACCGGATTCATCGTGTTCAACGACCGCACGTATCCGAACTTTCACAAGCTGCTCCGGCACCTCGGGGTCGGTTGGCAACCGTCGAATATGAGCTTCGCCGTCACCGACGACAAAGGCAGCTTTGAATACGCCAGCACCGGCGTAAACGGGATCTTCGCCAAGCGATCACACCTCGTGACGCCGTCGTTCTACCGAATGATGGGCGATATGGCTCGCTTCCAGAAGCAGGCCCACGAACTGCTCGACGAGCCGGGCGAGGGGCCGACCTTTGGCGACTGGCTCGAGGCGAACAATTACTCGCGCCAGTTCATCGACAAGTTGATCGTGCCCCAGGCTTCGGCCGTGTGGTCCGCCGACCCAAAGCAAATGTGGTCGTTCCCGGCCAAGTTCCTGGCCCAGTTCTTCGACAACCACGGCATGTTGGCGTTTCGGAATCGACCGACGTGGCGCACCGTCGTGGGCGGTTCCCACAGCTACGTGAAGCAAATCGTGGGCCCCTTGGCCGACCGGGTGAAGCTCAACACGCCGATCCGCGAGGTGCGTCGTTGCGAAGACCGCGTGCTCATCACGCCCGAAGGCGCCGAGCCCGTCGCGTTCGACGAAGTGGTCTTCGCCATCCACTCCGATCAGGCGCTCCGGATACTCAGCGATGCGACCGCTACCGAGCGCGACGTTTTGGGCGCGATCCCGTATCAAGCCAACGAAGCAGTGCTGCACACCGACCGGCGCCTCCTCCCCAAGCGCGAGCGGGCATGGGCCAGTTGGAATTTCCACCTGCTGTCCGAACCGCCGGGCAAGACGACGGTGACGTATCACATGAACCGGCTGCAGTCGCTCAAGGCCGACCGCGAGTTCTGCGTGACGCTCAACCACTCGGCCGGCATCGACCCGGCCAAGGTGATCAAACGCATCGAATATGCGCACCCCGTCTTCACTCCCGCGGGCATGGCCGCCCAGGCCCGTCATGGCGAGATCAGCGGGCGCAACCGCACGCACTATTGCGGGGCGTATTGGAGTTGGGGTTTCCACGAAGACGGGGTGAACAGCGCGGTGCGCGTGGCGCAGCGTTTTGGGATCGACGGCGTCTGATGCGCAGCGCGATTTACGAAGGAACCGTGCGGCACCGCCGCGTGGCTGAGCACGAGCACGCGTTCACCTACAAGGTCGCGATGCAATACGTCGACCTCGACGAGGTCGACGTGTTGGTCGGCGGGCGACTCACGAAGCCCGGGCTGGGCGTAACCCGCTTCCGTCGGTCCGACTTCTACGGGGACCCATCAGTGCCGCTAGCCGACGCGGTGCGAGGTCTCGTGCGCCAACGCACCGGGCGATCGGTGGAGGGCCCTGTCCGCTTGCTGACGCACTTGCGGTCCCTCGGCCACTGTTTCAACCCGGTCAGCTTCTATTACTGCTTCGCCGCCGACGGTGAACGCCTCGAGGCGCTTGTGGCCGAAGTGACGAATACGCCTTGGGGCGAACGCCACGCCTACGTACTAGCTCGTCCGGCCGCCGCCGACGACGGCGACAAGACCGTGCTGTCGGGCAGCTTCGCCAAGGAGTTTCACGTGTCGCCGTTTATGGGGATGGACCAGCGCTACACGTGGAAGGTGCCGGTGCCCGGCGATTCGCTGTTCGTGCACCTCGAGTCCAATGAGGCGGCCGAACGCGTTTTCGACGCCACGCTCCAACTCGACCGCAAACCGTTCGACCGCAAGACGCTACGGCGCATCGCCCTGCGTTACCCCGCCGCCAGCCGGCGGATGTTGTTGCTCATTTACGTCCATGCCCTCGTCTTGCGCCTCAAGGGCGTCAAGGTCAAACCCCACCCAGGAGTAGCCGCACCGTGATCGAACGTTCCGCCCGCGCCGCCGTATTGGCCGTTTTGCGCCGCATCAATGTCGGACGCATCACCATCCACGAGGGCGGCCGCAAATACGTGTGCGGCCCCGGCAACGGACCGGTTGCCACCATCTACATACACGACGCCAAGGCGTGGCCCATGCTGTTGCACGGCGGGCGCGGTTGCGTCGACGCGTACGTCGACGGACTGTGGGACACCGACGACCTCACCGCGGTGTTCCGGGTCGCCGCCCGCAACATCGGGCGGGTCGACGCGTTGCGCAAGAAGTTCGGGTTCATGGGCACCGCGGGGTTGCGGGTGCGCGACGCCTTCGCTCGCAATACGCCGGAGCGCAGCCGCAACGATATTTCGGCGCACTACGACCTCGGCAACGACATGTTCTCGCTGATGCTCGATCCGATGATGATGTACTCGTGCGCATTCT
This sequence comes from Actinomycetota bacterium, assembly GCA_013697265.1. GTDB lineage: Bacteria > Actinomycetota > Acidimicrobiia > Acidimicrobiales > JACCXE01 > JACCXE01. The sequence continues at coordinate 3,679 of JACCXE010000168.1, forward strand.
TCGAGAAGCCGGGCGCCACGCTGGCCGAAGCGTCGGAGCGCAAGCTCGAAACGGTGTGCGAAAAACTCGACCTCGGCCCGGACGATCACGTAGTCGAGATCGGCACCGGGTGGGGCGGCTTCGCCGTTTACGCGGCCACGACGCGCGGTTGCCGCGTCACGACCACGACGATCTCGCAAGAACAGTTCGACATTGCCGTCAAGCGGGTGGCCGAAGCCGGCGTCGAGCACCTCGTCGAGTGCCGACTCGACGACTACCGCGACATGACCGGGCAATACGACAAGTTGGTGTCGCTCGAAATGATCGAGGCCGTCGGCCACAAGGACTTCGGCACGTACTTCGCGCAGTGCTCGAAGCTGCTCAAGCCCGACGGATTGATGCTGCTCCAGGCCATCACGATCGACGACCGGTCCTATGACATCTCGAAGATCACCCGCAGCTTCATTCGCACCTACATCTTCC
>JACCXE010000171.1 GCA_013697265.1 Actinomycetota bacterium
GCGCTCGCGCCCGAGGCGCTGGCCAATCATGATCGTGCCGATGTTGGACGACTCGCGCATGATGTCGGTCGGGCCCCACGTAATGGGCGCGTGCGGATCGTGATCGGAGAACACGTGGTTGCCGACCTTGAGGCGGTCGGGCACCAGCATGCGGTCTCCCACGCTCACCGCACCGTCCTCGAGAGCGCCCGCCATCGTGATGAGCTTGTTGACCGAACCCGGTTCGAACACGTCGGTGACCGCGGTGTTGCGGGCCGAGGGTTCCACCGTTCCGCCCGGCTTGCCCGCACTCAGATTGGCCATCGCCAGGACGTCGCCGGTTGCGGTGTTCATCACCAGGGCCAGACCGCCCTTGGCCCGGGTGGCAACGATCTGCGCGCTCAGCAGCCGTTCCGCCTCGTACTGCAGGCCCCGGTCAATGGTGAGCACCAGGTCGTCGCCGGCCACGCTGGGTTGCACCTTGGCTTCGCCTGTCGCGATGCGGTTCAGGTGGCGGTCGGCGTCGACGGAGATCGAGCCGGGTTCGCCCTTGAGCTCAGATTCGTACTGACGCTCAAGGCCGCCGAGACCATCGTTGTCGAGCCCGACTTGGCCAATGAGATTCGCCGCCAGCGTGTTGGCCGGCCGCAGCCGCGCCGCTTCGGTTGTGGACGCGATACCGGCGAGGTGCAGACCGGCGATCTGTTTGGCCACCGCGTCGTCGACCTTGCGGGCCAGATAGACGAAGCGACCGGACTGCGTGAGCTTGGCCTGCACGTCGCGCACGGGCAGCGTCAAGATCGGCGCCAGCGCCTTGGCCGCGCCCAGCGGATCTTCCACCATCGAGGGATCGGCATAGATCGTCTTCTTGTTGATGGAAAGCGCCAAGTCGCGCCCGTGGCGATCGAGAATGCTGCCGCGCGTCGCAGCGAGCTTGAACGTGTGGCGGGTCTGACCGACCGACAGCGCCTCGAACCGATCGTGCTGTACGCCTTGGATCATCACGAGCTTGCCGACAACGACCGCGAGCACGAGGCCGAGCGCGGCCGCGACGGTAAGGAAACGGGCCCGCGACGGCATGACCGCCACGGGTTGGTACTGACGAATGGCACGATCGCTGACAACCGGCCTACGGCGGCGCGGCTGCGGGCCTGCGGGCAGCGCGTAGCCGCGGGCGCGGCGCTCGTTGCGAGGGTTCACCAGCGTGGTCATTTCGCGGCCAGCTCAGATTTGACGTTGCGCCAGTCGGGCGCGGTCGCGCTGTCTTCTGTGGGGTCGACCGGAGCGTTCGACGCAACAGGTGCCACGTAGGTGACGCGCGGTGGTTCGATCATGCCGAGGCGGTCGTGAGCGGCGGCCACGATGCGCTCGGGCGACTCGAGTTCGGCGACCTGGTAGCGCAGGTGGTCGTAACGGGTCTGTTCCGCCTTCAGCTGTTGGCTCATGTGGTCGATGCGAGCCTGGTTTTGCGCGACGAACACCTGCGACGCCGCCACCCCGAATGCGAGGACGATCGTGAGGAAGGTGCATGTCGTGATCAGCAGGCGACGGCCCTGGCTGGCCGACCGAGCCCGGGGGCGGGCCACGACACGCAGATCAGGATTCGCAGTTGGACGGGGGGAGCGCCGAGGCGCTCCCCCGCGTAGGTTCGGGCGGGGGGAAGGCCGCCCGAGATCAAGTGCGCGAGTAGCCATTACGCAACCGCCTCGCAGGCGCGCAGGCGCGCGCTTTCGGCCCGACGGTTGCGCTCGAGTTCGTCGGCCGACGCCTTCTTGGCCCCCCTGAACACGAGTGTCACCAAGGCTTCGGCCCCGCACGCGCAGGGCAGGCTCGGCGGGCAGGTGCAACCGCCGGTTACCGCTTCGTTGAACCGCTGCTTCACGATGCGGTCTTCGCCCGAGTGATAGGCGAGCACAACGCAGCGACCCCTCGGGGCCAGCGCAGCGATGGCGTGGTCGATCGCGCCAGGCAAGATCGCCAGTTCGTCGTTCACCGCGATGCGTAGCGCTTGGAACGCGCGCGTAGCCGGGTGACCGCCGGTGCGGCGCGCCGCGGCAGGGATCGCGCTGCGCACGATCTCGGCCAACTCGCCGGTAGTGGTGATCGGCCGGGCGTTCACGATGGCGCGGGCAATGCGGGCTGCCCACTTCGTCTCGCCGCCGTCGCGCAGGATCCGCGTGAGCGACTCGATCGAGTCCTCGTTCACAAGGTCCGCCGCGCTGCGGCCAGTGGTCGGATCCATCCGCATGTCGAGCGGCCCGTCGTTGCGAAACGCGAAACCTCGCTCGCCACGATCGAGCTGCGGCGAGCTCACACCTAAGTCGTAGAGCTCGGGGCTCTCCGGGGCTGCGGCGTCGGGCGGATCCAGATCGGCCAGCGGGTGGTAGGGGGGGGGATGCTCTG
>JACCXE010000184.1 GCA_013697265.1 Actinomycetota bacterium
GGTGCGATTCTTCGTGACTGCGGCGCTTGGTTACACGGCGATCGGGATCGTCTTCTACGCCGCGTTCGTCGCCCTGATGTTGCGGGGCGCAGGCGATCGTGTCCGGGTCGGACTTCGTAGCGGAGCATGCGTGGCCGCGGCCTTCCCGCTGGCCTTGCTCGTGCAGGGCGCAAGCCAGCACTGGTTGAAACGGGGCGGCGGGTCGCCGCTGCTCTTGAGCGCACTGTGCGCGGCCATCGGGCTCGCCGCGTCGCGCCTGCGCGTGCTCACACCCGTATACGTGCTCGCCGCGCTCACGGTTGCCGTGATCGCAGTAGACGTAGCGATCACTGGGCCGATTCAGGCCGCGAGCGTGCTCGGCTACTCGCTCCAGACCACCGGCCGTTTTTACGGCATGGCCAATGCGTCGTTCTCGGTCTTCGCCGCGAGCCTCCTCTTGCTGGCCGCTGCGGCCGCGGGTCGCTCGCCGAGTCGCGTGCGGGCAACCGCGGCCACGGCGGTGCTCGCCGTCGGCCTCGCGTTCCTCGCCGCCCCGTGGCTCGCCAACGACATCGGCGGCACGTTGACGATGGTGCCCGTGACGCTGGCCTGCGCCTGGGGGTTCTTCAACCGCCAGATCACGCCTCGTGTTGTGGTGGTCGGAGCGCTGATCGGCGTCGGGGTCATCGCCGGTCTCACCGCGGTGGAGGCGGCGATAGGCGAGGGAACTCACCTGGGCCGAGCGGCCCAGAGCAACTCATCGTTGGTCAATACGGTCTGGCACCGCGTCGAGGTGAACGTGGGCCTGCTCGTGCATCAGCCGTGGGGTTTTCTCTGCATCTTGCTCGCAGGCGGGGGCCTCGTAGCTCTCGCGGTGCAACGCCGCTGGACGGACTACTTACCGCCCCGCTCTCCGTTGCGGATCGTCGCGATCAGCGCGCTAGTGGTGAGCCTGCTTGGCTTCGCGGTAAACGACTCGGGGCCCGTCGTGATCGTGCTGTGTCTCGTCGTGCTCGCTCCGATGATCGCGCTCACGGCGCTGCACGGCCCAGCTGGAACGCCGGGAGCGGCACCAACTCGAAGATGACGGTGATGCGGCCCTCGACCTGGAGAGTGTGGAGCGTCGTGAATCCTTCGGCCGAGTGATCGGCCCCGTCGAGCAACGGCGCGAGATCGGGGCGAAGCAACTGCGTGGTCGGGTCGAAAAGGAAGTACTTCACGCCGTGGTGGTTCGCGTAGCGGTAAAGACGGGCCACGTCGGTGACGGGCGGCACGAGCAAACGATTGCTCGGTAGGTAATAAGGCAACGCGGTGCTGCGCGTCATCACGATCGCCTTCGGCGCGATACGCCCCCGCATCCAACGCGTCGCCACCTGCAGGTCGGGCCGCTCGCGCACGAACTGCGGCCCGTGCGGGCCTTCGAAGTAGGTCAGCAGCGAACAGACCGACGCGATCACCCCGATCGCAACCCAGAGCCGCTGGCGTTTGGGCGACAGATCGGCGAGGCCTATTCCGGCCAACACGACGAAGGCGGCGATGACCGGAGGTAGGTACCGATTCAGCACGAAGAACCCCAGCACCGTGATCAGTGCCAGCCCAAGAATTCCGGTCAGCGCGATCACCGGCGCCCGCGACCGATGACGCCAGAGCGCGAAGAACGCGAAGGGCAACAGGGGCAGCGCGATTAGTCGCCAGCCTGGCATCAGCGTTGTGTTCGGACTCAGCAACGACTTGTAGAACTGCCGGACGTTCTCGCCGACGATGCTGAGATACGCCTTGGGGTGCTCGCGGGCGAGCGCAGACAGTGCGTACTGCCTCTGCCTGGTCGACAGCCCGTCTTGGCTGAGCTTGTACAGGTGGGTGTCGCGGCCGATGCGGTCGTTCTCGGCAACATCGCGCCACGCCTGAATGTTCACGTCGACGCTCTTGGCTGTGAGCTCCCACTTGCCCGAGTGTGAGTGCAAAAACGCAACGTAGGGCGACACGAGTAAAAGCAGCCCGGCCCCGCAGGCCAGGCCCAGCGCCAGGACCCGCGTGGCGTTCGCGAGCGTAAATGCATCGCGCCGCAGGCGACCACCAATCGCTCGGATGGCCAAGATCACCCCGAAGATCGCGACGATGGCGATGCCCTCGGGACGTACGAGGTACGCGGCGCCGACGAGCAGGCCCACCGCGAAGCTGCGCACGAGGGACGGCGGATCGGCCCATCGGCCCGATCCGACGGCGACGAGCGCGGCGCCAAACACAAGAAGCGCGTATGGGGCCTCGGACCCGCCGGCACCACGGGTGACGATGACGCTGAGGCCCGGCGACAACGCCGCGATCCACAG
>JACCXE010000196.1 GCA_013697265.1 Actinomycetota bacterium
GCTTCCGTTCCTCCGGCGTCAGCCTCCGATAACGACCACTGTTCTTACTGCCCATACCAACCTCCCGATTGAGTCGAATCGTTCTCGACTCACCGAGCTGTTGCGTTGATAGTCAGAATCCGCCGCCCCAATTTGAGGCCACGGTCGGGATATCGGGGCATTTTCGTGGCGCAGAACGCGAAGGGGGTCGCGGATGGGTCGCCTATTTCCACTACGGCGGTAGTGGTAATAGAATTGCGGTGTGACGCCGTTGCTTGAGGTGCGAGATCTGCACGCTTCCGTGCAGGGAACCGAAATTCTGCGCGGGCTCGACCTCGTGGTGAATCCGGGTGAAGTGCACGCGATCATGGGCCCGAACGGGTCGGGCAAGTCCACCTTGGCCAACACCCTGCTCGGCAATCCCGAGTACGAGATCACCAGCGGCACGATCCTGTTCAAGGGTGAAGACGTCACCGAATGGGCTACCGACGTGCGGGCCAAAGCCGGAATGTTCCTCGCCTTCCAGTACCCCGAGGAGATCGCCGGGGTGCCCGTGATCCAGTTTCTGCGCCAGGCGTTGAGCGCGCGTAAAGGCGTCGACCTGTCGGTGCTCGAACTGCGCCTGTCGATCATGGACTGGATGAAGAAGCTCGACATGGACCCGTCCTTCGGCGATCGCTACCTCAACGAAGGCTTCTCGGGCGGCGAGAAGAAGCGCAACGAGATCCTTCAGATGGCGATCCTCGAACCGGAAATCGCGATCCTCGACGAAACCGATTCAGGCCTCGACATCGATGCGCTGCGCGTGGTGGCCAACGGCGTGCGCCAGGTACAAGACGCCCGTCCCGATCTCAGCGTTGTGGTGATCACGCACTACCAGCGGATCCTCAACGAGCTGAAGCCCGACGTCGTGCACCTGCTGTCCGGTGGGCGCATCGTCAAGAGCGGTGGACCGGAGTTGGCCGAGCTGCTCGAGTCCGAAGGATACGAGTCCTACCGATGACCGAAGCGCTCGACTCGAAGGTGGTCCGTAAAGACTTCCCGATCTTCAACGAGGGCAAGCTCGTGTACCTCGACAGCGCCTCGTCGTCGCAGAAGCCGACCGCGGTGATCGAAGCCATGAGCCGGTATTACGAGACGACCCATGCGAACGTGCACCGCGGTGTGTACGCGATCGCCGAAGAAGCGACCCGCCTCTACGAAGACGCCCGGGCCAAGGTCGCGTCGTTCCTCGGCGGCCGCGCCGACGAACTCGTCTTCACGAAAAACGTCACCGAAGCGTGCAACCTGTTCGTCCAAAGTTGGGGCCGTCAAAACCTGAAGCCGGGCGACGTCGTGCTGCTCACCCAGATGGAGCACCACGCGATGTTGGTGCCCTGGCTGATGCTGGCGGCGCAGCTTGGTGTGGAGTTGCGTTATCTCGACGTCACCGACGACGGCTACCTCGACCTCACCGACCTCGAAGCCAAGTTGCAGGGCGTGAAGTTCGTCGGCGTCACCGCGGCGTCGAACGTGTTGGGCACGCTCAACCCGATCCGACAGATCACCGATGCTGCGCATTCAGCCGGCGCGGTTGTGTTCGTCGACGGCGCGCAGTCCGCTCCGCACGTCGCCACTGACGTCGCCGCGCTCGGCTGCGACGCCTTCGGCTGGACCGGCCACAAGCTGCTCGGCCCCACCGGCATCGGTGGACTCTGGGCTAAGGGCGAGATCCTCGAAGCCATCCCACCGTTCTTGGGCGGCGGCGAGATGATCCGCGACGTCCGTCTCGACGGGTTCGAGGCCAACGACGTGCCCTGGAAATTCGAAGCGGGCACCCCCCCAATTGCCGAAGCCGTCGGTCTCGGCGCCGCTATCGACTACCTCAACGCGCTGGGCATGGACGCGGTGCGGTCCCACGAGCTCGAATTGACCCAGTACGCGTTCGATGCGTTCCAGGCCGCCTACGGCGACAGCAACAAGGTGCACGGGCCCAAGAACGTGGCCGATCGCACCGGGGTGTTCTCTTTCGAATACAAGGGCATCCATCCCCACGACCTGGCCCAGGTACTCGACGAGCACGGCGTGTGTGTGCGGGCCGGTCACCACTGCGCCAAACCACTGATGCGCTGCCTCAACGTGGCGGCCACGGCCCGCGCTTCGTTCTACGTCTACAACGACACGTCCGATATCGATGCACTGATCAACGCGTTGGCCGAGGTCGACGCGCTGTTCTGCTAGCAAAGGCGCTGAAATGGCCGGCCTCGAAGACCTCTACCGCGAGATCATCCTCGACCACTACCGCTCGCCGCGGAACAAGGGCGAGCTGGAAACGCCGCCCGCGCACAAGGTCGAGGGCTACAACCCGTTGTGCGGTGACGAGATCGTGCTCTACCTGATGGTCGACGGCGACACCGTGTCGGACGTCAAGATCGGCGGACAGGGCTGCTCGATCAGCCAGAGTTCGGCGTCGATGATGTCGGCGGCGATCAAGGGCAAGTCCGTCGCCGAAGTGCGCGCGCTGGTGCGCGCGTTCAAGGGCTTGATGTCGATTCACGAGAATCGCCTGGGCGGCGACGGCGACGACGCGGCGATGGACGAAGCGCCGGTCGAAGACGTGAAGCTTGGCGACCTCGAGGCGCTCCAGGGCGTGGTGAAGTTCCCGGTACGCATCAAGTGCGCCACGTTGAGCTGGAACACCCTCACACAGGCCCTCGACGAGGCCGGGGTTTAGGGCTCGCTCCTGGCTCACTAGAGTTTCGCCGTGCGCGAGTACGCCCCTCACAAGTACGCCACCGAAGACCGCACCGACCTGTTGTTGAAGGTCCACGACAAGGTCAAGGCGATCACAGACCTGCCCGGCGTCCCGACCGGCACCAAGGGCAAGGTTTTTCTCGCTAACGGCTTGAACTGGCGCCGCTACCGCGTGCGCTTTGGCAACGGCATGGAGCTCGGGCACCTCGACTCCCGCCACATCGCAAAGGCGGAGTAGCGATCATGGGGGGCAGGCTTGAGGGCAAGATCGCGCTGATCTCGGGCGGCGCCCGCGGTCAAGGCGCAACCGAAGCAGAACTGTTCGTCGCTGAAGGCGCCAAGGTCGTGATCGGCGACGTGCTCGACGACGAGGGCAAGGCCACCGCGGAACGCATCGGCCCGAACTGCCACTACGTCCACCTCGACGTCACCTCCGAAGAGGACTGGGCCGCCGCGCTGGCCACAACCGTGGACGAGTTCGGCACACCCGACGTGTTGATCAACAACGCGGGCATCTTCATCATCCGCCCGATCGTGATGACGACGCTGGACGACTTCGAGCGCGTCACCAAGATCAACCAGACCGGTGTGTTCCTTGGCATCAAGGCGGTCAGCCCCCTCATGTGTCAGGCCGGCCGCGGTTCGATCATCAACATCTCGTCGGTCGCCGGCCTCAAAGGCGCGGCGGGCACGATCGCCTACAGCGCGTCGAAGTGGGCGGTGCGGGGCATGACCAAAGTGGCGGCCAACGAGTTCGCCTCGTTCGGCGTGCGCGTGAACTCGGTGCATCCCGGCATCATCGACACACCGATGGCCCAGGAGTTCAAAGACCTGGGCCTGATGGACGCCGTGCGCGACGCCATCCCGATGGGAGCGGAAACCGGGCCCGAGACCGTGGCCAAGCTCGTGCTGTTTCTCGCGTCGGATGATTCGTTCTACTCAACCGGTTCGGAATTTGTGGTCGACGGAGGGATGGCCGCCCGATGAAGGTTGTTGTCGATTTCGACATTTGCCAGAGCAACGCGGTGTGCATGGATGTGGCACCGAAGATCTTCGAGGTCCGCGACGACGGCTACCTCTACGTGCTGATCGAAGAACCGCCCGAATCGATGCGGGCCGAAGCCGAAGAAGCCGCTGAGCGCTGCCCCACCGGAGCGATCTCGATCGAAGGGTGAATGCGGTCGCTCCGCAGTGAGACCCGCGGCAGACTCGGAGTGTGACTGACGCCACGCCAAGGGATGGGCTTTGGGTTCCAGAGCGGCGCGGGATGACGATCGGGCTGGTCCTTCTTGTCACCCTCATCGCCTTTGAGGCGTTGGCAGTAAACACGGCGTTGCCGGCGGCGTCGCGAGAACTCGGCGCGCTGGGCCTTTACGGGTGGGTGTTTGCCGCGTTCATGTTGTCAACGGTCGCGTCGATCGCGTTGTCGGGGAAGTTGATCGACGAGCGCGGGTTGTATTCGGTGTTGGCCGCGGGCGTGCCGCTGTTCTGTCTCGGCCTCGCCATCGGCGCTGCTGCTCCGTCGATGTTGGCGCTGGTGGGGGCCCGCGTGGTGCAGGGGTTGGGGGCGGGTGCGATCTCGTCGGTCGCCAACGTCGCTATCGGACGGGCCTATCCGCCCAAGCTGCGCGCCGCCATGCTCGCGGTGATGTCGAGCGCGTGGGTGGTGCCCGGCCTGATCGGGCCTGGCCTCGCCGCGGTCATCACCACCTCGTTCGGCTGGCGGTGGGTATTCGCCGGGCTTATCCCGATCGTCGCGGTGGCCGCGATCCTCACGATGCCCGCGCTACGTCCGTTCGGGCCGATCACCGTCGAGGCAGACGACGACGACACGCGCCGGGCCGCCGACCCATTGTTGGTCGCTGCCGGGTTCGCATTCGTGATCGGCGGATTCTCGAACGCGAACGACGTGTGGCCCTTGGTGTTCGTGGTGGTAGGGCTTGGAATCGCCGTCCCCGCGTTGCGGCGGCTCAGCCCAATGGGCACGTTCCGGCTTCGCCGCGGCCGGGCCGCCGCGATCGCACTGAACGGCGTCATGAGTTGCGCGTTCTTCGCCGTCGACGCGTTCGTGCCGCTAGCGGTTACCGAGGTGCGTCACCGCTCGGTCGGGTTTGCCGGTTTCGCGCTCACGACCGGAGCGATTTCGTGGACGCTCGGCGCCTGGCTCACGGCGCGGATCAATACGCGTGTCGATGTCCGAACCCGCGTGCGCGGTGGCTTCGGCCTCGTCGCGATCGGCATCATGATGGTGTTGCTCGGCTTGCGCCAAGACGTGCCGATCGGCATCTTTCCCGCCGCCTGGTTCGTGGCTGGCTTGGGGATGGGCCTGGGCTACCAAGGCCTGGCGCTCGTGGTGCTCGGTGGCGGTGACGGCGAACACGACAGCGGGCCACCCGCCGCAGTGGTCGCCGCTCGGCAGATGTTCGACACGCTCGGCAATGCCATCGGCACCGGTGTGGCCGGCGCCTGCGTCGCCGTCACGTTGGCATTAGGCGACGACACCAAGGTCGGGCTGATCGTCGCCTTCGTGACGATGATCAGCCTGGCGATGTTCGGCGCCGCCGCATCCGGACGGGCTGCGGAGTTGCCTGCACCCGCCGACGCACCATCAGCAGCGCTCCCGTAACGATCGCGCACACACCGACGAGGGTCCCGTTCGCGGCGCCCGTCCTCGGCAACGCCGCGTTGTCGATCGCGGCGTCCGCCACCTGGGCAGGCGCGGGCTCCGCACTTGTCGCTTCGGGCACGTACGTCGTCGCACCGCCCAGCTCGCGCGCTGCGGGCCCGACACCGGTGAACACGATCTTGGTCTTGTCCCACGGGTCGGTGCCCTGGCCTCGCTCGAGGGTCTTCACCTGTTCGCCGTTGACCTGGATGTAGGCGTAGGCCGCGTTGTCGTTCTCGTTTTCCTCGATGACGTGATCGAACTTGTCGGCGGTGGTGCGCACCACGTAGAGCCCGTCACCCGAGTTGCCGAACTCGACGTACTGGCCGGGCCGCTGCCAGCGGTACACGTCGCCCCAGCCCACGCTGAGCCCGAGCACTCCGCCCTGGGGCGAATAGCAATTGCCACCTGCCGTATCGCCCTCACCGAAAGTACCCGGGGGAAGCTGGGTGAAGCTGTGCCAGTCGCCGAAGAGCTGATCGGCCGGGCAGAAACCGCTCTTGGTGCCCGCGCCGGTTTGGGTGAGCTTGCCGGTCTCCACGCTGTCGACGTGAAACAACTCGTAGGTCAACACCTGGTCGGTATGGAAGTGCGCGTGCGTCTTATGGAACGAATAGGTGCCCGCAGCGCGCTCGCTGCTCGTGCCGTCCGCGTAGTGGATCACCTGACGCATCGGGCCTTGCAGCAACGCTGGATCGACCTTGCCGCCGGCGATGTCAGTCGCAAAGTCGAACAGCATCTCGAAAGGCCCACTACCGACGTTCATCGGTCCGCTCGTGAGGCGCAAACATTTCGTCGCCCCACCGCCGCCGGCCGACACCGGCGCCATCTCGTCGGCCGCGCACGACAGCGGATGACTACCCGCCACGTCGAGCGGCGGGTTCACCGTGTCGGGCGGATACACCGCGTTGAGTGGGTTGGCTGGCGCAATGAAGCCGAACTCGTAGGGCGGCACCGTCTTGAGGTTGGGGAGCTGTGCCACCTTGCCCGAAGGCAGAGCCGGAATGTTGCGCTCGAGCTTGGCCCGCATACGGAATCCGGAGTCGGTGACCGAGGTTGGTACGACGCGGATGGTCCAACTTCCCGCCGCCGGCTTCGGCACCAGCACCTCGGCCGCGAACGCGTTGTTCGTGGCCGCGGAGCCGACCGGCGCGCCGGCGGGGTCGACCACCTCGAGTGTGAACGTGTTCGAGCGCACCGGGTTGTCGATGGCGACGCGCAAGCGAGCCGCACCGCCGACGACCTTCAGCGGCCACGTTGGGCACGTAGACGCCGTACACGCCGCGCTGTTGTTCACGGCGCCGTTGGCGATGTGCACCCCGCTCCAAAAGACCGCATCACCCAGCGTCAACGCCATCGGCGGCGCCGCCTGGGCGGGCGACGCGGCGGTCGGGAGAACCGCCCCCACCGTCGCCACTATGCCAACGAACAAGACCCTGATCCGCTGTCCCCAGAACATCTCCTCAGCGTTGTGCGGCACCGTTTCCTGTCAAGAACATGACGGTTGCCGCGTCGTCACCATTCTCTGACGCGAAACTTGCTTCGTAGACTCGCCCTACCGTGAAGCTGCCGTCCTCGCTGGAGCCCCTACGCCACCGAAACTTCGCGCTGGTGTGGGGCGGCGGGATGGTGAGCAACGCCGGCAGCTGGATGCAGACCGTCGCCGTGGGCGCGTTCGTCACTGCCCGCACGGGCCGCGCCGGCTGGGCCGGGATAATCGCGGCGGCCGCGTTCTTGCCCATAGGCCTGCTCGCGCCGATCGGCGGCGCGCTGGCGGACCGGTTGAACCGTCGCAAGTTCGTACTGTTCGCCAACCTCGGCGAAGCGGGCACAGCGTCGTTACTCGCGTGGCTCGCGATCACGGGGCGGGCGACGCCCGCCACCGTCGCCGCGGTCGTGTTCGTGGCGGGCTGTCTCACCGCGATCCAGTTGCCGTTTTTGCAGGCCATGACCCTCGACCTCGTGCCCCGCGAGCACCTGCTCGCCGCGGCGAGCCTCGGATCGGCGCAATACAACATGGGCCGCGTTCTGGGGCCGACGTTGGCCGGCTTGGTAATCGCAGTGTGGGGCTACCAGTGGGCCTTCGTGTTGAACGCGCTGAGCTTCTTCGCGGTGGTCGCCGCGATGCTGTTAGTTCAGATCGCCTATACCCGCCCGACCGATCGCACCCCGCTTCTCGAACGCATCCGTGTCGGCGCTCGCGCCACGCGAGCCAACCCCGGCGCGCGTGCGGCGATTCTCACCATCGCGTTCGTCGCGTTCCTCCTGTCCCCCTTCATTGCTTTGATCCCGGCCCGGGCGTACTTGCTGGCCGGCGGCGACGAGGCCCGGGCCCTGCACGCCGAGGCGTTCCGCCAGTCCGTCGGCACCATTACCGGCTACCTCACCACGGCCCAAGGCGTGGGTGCCGTGATCGGCGCTCTGCTCATCACGCCGCTTGCCCATCGGTTCGGACGCCGGCGGATGCTGTTCACCAACCTGGTCCTGTTGCCGTTCGCGTTGACGTTCTACGCGTCGGTGCCCGTCGAGCCGGTGGCGATCGCCGCGCTCGGCGGTGTCGGCATGCTCTACATCGGCATCTTGTCGGGGCTGAACAACGTGGTGCAGCTGTGGGCGCCGATGGAGTTTCGGGGTCGGATCCTCAGCCTCTATCTCGTGGCGCTCGGCTCTATCTATCCCCTCGGCGGTCTGCTCCAGGGCTGGTTGGCCGACAAGATCGGGCTAGCCCTAACGGTCGCGGGCAACGGGGCGGTGATGCTCGGGGTGCTCGGAGGCTGGCATTTCTTTAGGAGCGAGAGCCTCGCAGCGTTAACCGACCCGGCCGATATCGGCGTAAATCCGGAGGCCTTGGTGTCATCCACAGGGGGCAAGTAAGCGCAGTTCAGAGGGGGTGACTCCTGTGGACGAGCGCGTATCTGGCACACTATGCGACGAAATGAGGGCAAACACCGCACTCCCCCAACGCGTTCTTGCTGCGCTCGCAGTGACCATTTTCGCCACTGCGTGTAGCAACAGCGGCGCCGAAGAAGCCAGGTCGGCATCGCGCAAGACGACTACCACCTCAACCTCGACCACAACGACGTCGACAACCAGCACCACGATCGCTCCGATCGTGGCCCCCGACGGGCTCGGCCAAGGCGCCAGCGGACCTGCCGTCATGGAACTCGAGACGCAGCTGGCCGCGCAAAAGTACGACCCGGGCAAGGTCGACGGTCGTTACGACCTGGCCACGTTCCACGCGGTCATGACGTTCCAGAAGATCCACGGCCTGAAGCGCACGGGACGCGCCACCAGCGACGTCCTCAACAAGATCGGCAACGTCGGCGCACCCGGTGCGTTGCTTCCGGGCGGCGGCGCCAACCGGGTCGAAGTCGACCTGCCCCGCCAGATCCTCCAGCTGTTCAAAAACGGTCAGCTGTATCGCGTCGTCGACGTCGCGACCGGTAGCGGCAAGCGTTACTGCGTCGACGGCGAGTGCGCGACCGCGGTCACGCCCGGCGGCTCTTTCAAGGTGTTCTTCCGGCGCAACGGACTTCGGGTGAGCCGACTAGGCAAGCTCTGGAATCCGCTGTATTTCAACGGCGGCATCGCCATTCACGGCGCGCCCTCGGTCCCGGCCTACCCGGCGTCCCACGGCTGTGTGCGCATCCCGATGTACGTCTCTGAGTGGTTTCCCGGTCAGGTGCCGAACGGCACGCCCGTCTACGTGATCGGTGGTTCGAAGGCGGCGGTGCCGTTCAACGAGGCGGCGCCCGACGGCACGAAGGGGACCGCTGGTCCAGCCTCGACGACAACGACGGTGCCGGCGACAACGACCACGACCAAGGGCGGCGTCTTCCCGCCGCCGAACACCACGACCACCACCGCGCCCCCGACTACAACAACCACGTCGGGCGTAACCAACTAAGCCCCTCGCTTTCGTCATTGCTGGGCGCGGAGCGACACCCGCTGTATTATTCGCCCTTCGAGTTTTGGGGAGCTGGGGCGCTTCTTGGTTCGGTCCGCTTAGTGGACCGCGCACAAGCGACGTTCTACGACCCGCCGTCCGAGTCGGGAGAACAAAGCAGTGCGCGTAACCAAAAACATCCGAATCGTCTTGTCGCTGATCGGTGCCCTCGCCATCGGGTGGGGCTTCGCATTCGCGCTGCCCGCGTCGGCCGCCAACAGCGACGTGCAGCAGCAGGCCGACGACTCGACGGCGACAACGTCGAGTACCTCGACGTCCACCAGCACCACGCTGGCCACGACTACAACGACGTCAATTCCGGCGACCACGACGACGACCGTGCCCGCCACCCCGGGCGACCCTGACAACGACGGCGCCTCGAACGAGCCTCCGCTCGACCTGTTCGACACTGGCGTCACCGCCGACCGCGATCCGACCGTCGCGTTGCTCGACACCACAGCCGACGACGGCGTGGCCATCATCCTCGACATCGCCGATGACGACCCCGAACAGTTGCGCAACGTCCGCTGGACCAACACCGCGTCGGTCGGCAATATCGCTACGCCTAACGGTCTCGTGTCCTTCAGTGTTGTGAACGTGACGAGCCCGGTCGATGTGATCACCGTCTGGAAAGACGTGCCGGCGGCGCGCACGCTTTACAAGGGCAGCGCCACTGCCCTCGCGCCTTTCGCCACCACGGATACCGACTTCAGCGACGGCGCCGCCGCGTTTAGCTACACGCTGGTCGACGGAGGCTCGGGTGACCAGGATCGCGCCGCGAACGGAGTGATCGTCGACCCCGTGGCGATGGGGTTCGTGCGGCCCGCGCCTGTGAGCGACACCACAACCACAACCACAACCAAGAAGACCAAGGTGCTCGCTCGCACCGGCAACGATGTCGGTATTCCCACCGCGGCGGGTGCCGCTGCGGTTGTGCTCGGCGCGGCCATGCTCGCCGTAGCGTGGAAGCCCGTCGGCTCCCACTTCAACTTCGACAAGTAGAGGCTTACGCGAAGGGGTCGGCGAACGGGTCGTCGGCTCCGCCGCGGATCGCCGTTGGGTCGGGTTCCACGTAGCCGGCGTAGCCGGTCTCCTCGAGTTCTTGGGCCAGTTCGGGGCCGCCGGTTGCGACGATGCGGCCGCCCGCCAACACGTGCACGACGTCGGGCCGCAATTCGGTGAGCAGGCGGCTGTAGTGCGTGATCGCGAGCACGCCGAGGTTGTCCTCGTGGGTGGCGGCCTCGATGCGACGCGCGACGTCGCGCAACGCATCGACGTCGAGACCCGAGTCGAGCTCGTCGAGGATCGCGAACCTGGGCCGCAGCACGCCGAGCTGCAACGTCTCGTTGCGCTTGCGTTCGCCGCCGGACAAGTCGACGTTGAGTGGACGGGTGATGAAGCGCTCGTCGAAACCGATGCGGCCCGCCTCGCTCGTGAGGAGCGCAGGCACTTCCGCCGGATTGCGGCCCGCGGCGCGGAACGACTCGCTGAGCGCGTCGAGCAGGCTGACCCCCGGCACTTCAATCGGATATTGGAGCGCGAGGAACAGACCGAGCTGGGCCCGGCGCCACGCCGGCAGACCCAACAGGTCGACGCCGTCGAGGGTGACCGACCCCCCCGTGACCTCGTAGCCCGGACGGCCGGCGAGCACGTGGCTGAGCGTGGACTTGCCCGAGCCGTTCGGGCCCATCACCGCATGCACCTCACCGCTGGACACCTCGAGGTCGACACCCTGGAGGATTTCACGGCCCGCGACGCGGGCCTGCAGGCCTTCAATCTTGAGCAAAGTCATGGGAGCTCCACGAAGACGTCTTGGCCTTCGACGGTCACGGGATAAACCGGCACCGGCGCAGTGGCGGGCAGGCACTGCGGTTCGCCGCTCGTGAGACTGAAGGTGGAGCCGTGCTTCGGGCACTCGATCTCGAGTTCGTCCGCGTAGAGGTCGCCCTCGCTCAGTGAGTAGTCGGCGTGCGAGCAGCGGTCGCCAATGGCGAACACGTTGTCACCGACACGGGCAACAGCAAGCCGATGGCCTTCGATGTCGAAGCGCGTCGCCGCTTTGTCCGGCAGGTCGTCCAACGAACACACAAGGGTGCGGCTCAAGCCACCGCTCCGCTCATTGTCAGCTTTTGTGCAACCGCGCCGCGCAGCGGCGCCCGCAACGCCTCGACCGGTGTGCGTTCAAGCACGTCGTCGAAGAAGCCGAGCACGATCAGGCGTTCGGCGATCTCGCTCGGCACGCCCCGCGCTTCGAGGTAGTACTGCTGATCGGCGTCGACGGGGCCGACCGCCGACGCGTGTGAGCACTTCACGTCGTTCTCTTCGATCTCGAGGTTCGGCACCGAGTCGGCGTGCGCGCCCTCGCCGAGCACAAGGTTGCGGTTGGTCTGGAACGCAGCGGAGCCGGCCGCGCCGGGACGGATGCGAATCAAGCCCGAGTACACCGAGCGCGAAGTGTCGGTAAGCACGCCCTTGAACAACAGCTCGCTCGTGGTCTTCGCGGCGTGGTGATCTTGCAGTGTGCGGAAGTCGTGGATATGCGTGCCCGAGCCGAAATAGGCGGCGACAAGCTCGGTCTCGGCGCCGGGGCCGACCACCTTCGAGTCAAGGCGGGTGCGGGCGTAGCCGCCCCCAAGCGCCACGGCCGCGCTTGTGAGGTGGCCGTCGCGGTCGACGCGGGCACCGGTGGTGCCGATCTGCCAAACGCGGGGACCGAGCGCTTGGATCGACTGGTAGCGCAGCGTGGCGTTCGCCGCCGCGTGCAACTCGATGACCGGCAGGATCAGCGCGTCGATGTCGGCGGACAGGGCGACGTCGAGCACGGTTACCTGCGACGACGTTTCCGCGTCCACGAGCACCCGCGGCAGCGTGAGGCTTCCGTCAACCGTGACGTCGTGCACCACGACGACCGGGCCGTCGATCACGGCATTGCGCGCCACCGCGATGTAGATACCCGAAGCCCCGAATGCGTCGTTCCGCAGGGTGAGGGCGTCGGGTTCGCTTACCGCCTGGCCGAGGTGTTCGGGCTCGTCGGCCAGTTCGCTGAACGGCGTAATCGCGAGCCCGGCAGCTGCCGCGGCGTCGCTGACTTCAAGGTGCACGATCGCATCGTCACGCACGACCACGAGGGCGGCCCGATCGGTGGGCACCAGTTCGTGAGCAACAGCCGGGTCTGCCGCGCTCGGCGACTCGATCGGTGCGTAACGACTCAAATCAAGCTCGTCGATCGGGCTGTAGCGCCAGACTTCGAGGTCGGCAGTAGGCAGCGCTACCTCGTTCAAGGAAGCGGCAGCTGTGGCGCGCCGAATGTTCAGCCAGTTACTCACGGGGTAACAAGCCTAGGCCAGGAGTACTGCTGTGACTTCCGCCAGCGAAGCGACGGGCGTGTGGGCAATTCCTTCCGCCGGCTCGACAGATGCAACGCGGCTAGCGCTTTCCCCGCTTGCGCTTGAACTTGGCGATGAGGCCTTTGCTCTTTGTCTCTTGCTCGGCGCGGTGTTCGGCGAGCACGTCGGCACCGATGGTGTTGATCACGTCCTCGGCCATGTCAAGCAGCGCCGCCGCGTCCTTGGGGTCCGCGGGCGGTGGCTCGGGGTCGGGTTGGGTGTCGGCGAGCGCCCCGAGCGTCCACCCCGCGTCCCAGGTGCGCCGCGTGTAGGAGGCACAGTCGTCGGGACACTTCCACGGTGCCTCGGGAGCCAAGTCGAGACGGCACATGCGAACCATCTCGCCGGTGCCGTACGTGCGCGTGGCGTAGTGCTTGCAGTCCTCACGCATCGGCATAGCCGTAATCGTCGCACGCGGCGCACAGCGGTGGCGGTCAGGTTCCGTCGAAACCAAGCTCGTATAGGCGGCGGATGGCCGACTCGATATCAGGCTCCTCGATGGTGAGTTCGATGATCTCCGCGGCGGCCGCGACCGCGGCGACCACCGCGGCAGCCGACGTCTCAGACCGCTTGAAGGCCAAGCGCTGGCGCAGCCCGTCGACCTCGACCACCCGGGTGCCGGGCACCTGCAAGGGCTCGGCCTGCTCGGCCAGGTC
>JACCXE010000207.1 GCA_013697265.1 Actinomycetota bacterium
CCGACCAACCACCTCGACGTCGGCGCGATCGCGTGGCTCGAGGAACGACTGGCCCAGCACCGCGGCGGGCTGTTGCTGGTGACCCACGACCGACACGTGCTCGACCGCGTCACCACCCGCGTCCTCGAACTCGACCGGGGTACCGGCTTCCTCCACGACGGCGGTTACGCGGGTTATCTCGAAGGCCAGGCCATGCGGGCCGAGCACGCTGCTTCACAAGAGGCCACCCGGCGCAACCTGGCCCGCACCGAGTTGGCATGGCTGCGCCGGGGCGCTCCGGCCCGCACCCGCAAGCCCAAGGCTCGCATCGAAGCGGCCACCAAGATCGTCGAAGGCCGAGCGCAGGCCGCGGCGCGCAGCGACGACCTTAACTTGCACATGGGCACGCCCCGCCTGGGCGACAAGGTGATCGAACTGCACGACGTCGGCCACGCCTACGGCGACGCGCCTGAGCTGTTCAGTGGTCTCGAATTGCTCGTCGACCCCCGTGAGCGTATGGGCATCGTGGGGCCTAACGGCACCGGCAAGTCGACGCTGCTCGACATCATCGCCGGGCGGAAAACACCGTCGGCCGGCACCGTCGAATCCGGCCCCACCGTGCGCCTCGGTTACTACGACCAAATCGGCGTCGAACTCAACCCGGCGCAACGAGTACGCGAAGCGGTAGCGGGGTCGCGCGAGCCGGACTGGACCGACGGCGCGTTGCTCGAACGATTCTGGTTCGACAAAGACGCGCAGTGGGCCGAGATCGGCACGCTCAGCGGGGGCGAACGCCGCCGCCTTCAGCTGCTGCTCGTGCTGGCCCAGAAACCGAACGTGTTGCTGCTCGACGAGCCCACCAACGACTTGGACCTCGACACGCTGCGCGTGCTCGAAGACTTCCTGGAGAACTGGCCCGGCGCGCTCATCGTGGTCAGCCACGACCGCGCCTTCATGGAACGCACGATCGAAGACGCGCTCGTGCTCGACGGCCGCGGCTTCATCGGGCGCCTGCCCGGCGGTTACGCGGCGTGGGAGCAAACGTGGCGCCACACCACCGGCGCCGCCCCGTCAAAGCAGGCGGCGGGCGACACCCGCGAAACGAAGGTCGCCGCCAAACGCTCGCCGAGCACGCTGCACCGCTTGATGCGTGAGGCCGAAAAGGCCCTTGCCGCGGCCGAACGCACCCGCGACAAGCTCGTAGCCGAACTCGCCGCCGCGGGCAGCGACCACGAAGCCCTGCGCCGGATCGGAGTCGCGCTCGCCGAGGCCCAAGCGGCCATCCGAGCGCAAGAAGAAGAGTGGCTTGCCCTAGGCGCAGAAGCCGAGGCCTAGCGACGCCGTAGCCTGGCGCCTATGTGCCGCAACATCACCACCCTGCGCGGGCTCGAGCCCGGCGCCACGCCGACCGAGGTCGAAGCCGCGGCCCGGCAGTACGTCCGCAAGATCAGCGGTATCGCCAAGACCTCCGACGCCACTGAGGCAGCGTTCGAAAAAGCGGTGAGGCTGATCGCCAAGGCCAGCGCCGACCTGCTCGACGACTTGCCGCCCCGCAAGAACCCACCGCCCTCGCTGCCGCCGCTGCGCCGCATCACGGCCAAGAACGCCGGCGCCCACGAACACGCGCACGCACACGGCATCCCCCACGAGCACTAGCGCACGGCGTCGCCGGCGGAGTCTCGACCACGTTTATCTCGAGCGCAGCCGCCAGGCTGCGGGCCAAGCCCACCACCTGACCCACGTCGACCGTGGCGCCACGCAACGCGTCGGCCCCCACGATGTCCTCGAGGCGCGAGCCGCGCAGGTCGACGTCGAGCAGCGTCGCCTTCGACAGCGCCACGCCGCGCATGTCACAACCCGTCGCCCGGGCCTGCGCCACCTTCGCGGCGTAGAAGTCCGCTCCGGTGAGGGCGCAGCCCTCGAACGACACCCGTTCCATCTGCGCCATCCGTACGTTGACCTCGTCCATCGCACAGTCCACAAACGACACGTCGTGGAACCGCACCCCGGCAAACACCGCGCCGGACAGACGGCACCGAGTGAACGCGACGCGCCGCAGCGATGAGTCGGCCTGCACCACGAAGCCGGCCAAGTCACAGTCGGTAAACGTGACGTCGGTCGCCAGCAGCCGGTCCAAGATGACGCCACTCCACCGACCGCTCGCAACTGCCACACCGGACAGCTCGACGCCTTCGGCCCGCTGGCCCACGTAGTCGCCGGTAGCGATAACGCCCAGCCACTCGTCGTCGTCGACCAGTTCGTCGGGCGCGGGCTCATCGCCGCCCGACACCTGCGGCGGCGCCACCACCCAACCGTTCTTCGCCGGCTTCGTCTTGGCCACCGCCGCAACGTATCTTCAACAGCGTCATGCCGACCACCGTGACGCCCGACGGCGTATCCATCTCGTATACCGACCACGGTGGCTCCGGGCCCGACCTGCTCATGGCCCACGCGTCGGGACTCTGCGGCGGCGTGTGGGCGCCCATGGCGGAACAGCTCACAGACCACTACCGAGTGGTGAGCTTCGACGAGCGGGGCCACGGCGAGTCGGCCGAGGCGCCCGGCGGCGTCTATGCGTGGGACGGCTTCGCCACCGACGCCCTCGCCGTGATCGACGCACTCGGCCTCGAGCATCCCTTCGGTGTGGGCCACTCGTGCGGCGGAGCGCTGCTGCTGCTCGCCGAGATGCGCCGGCCCGACACGTTCCGCGCCATCTGGGCCTTCGAGCCGATCGTGTTCCCCGTTGGCCACGTAGCGACCACGACTGCGCCGAACGACAACCACCTCGCCCGAGGCGCCCGCAAGCGCCGCGCCACCTTCGCGTCGCGCGAAGAAGCCCGAGCCAACTACGCGTCGAAGCCACCGCTCGGATGGTTTGACCCGCGCGTGCTCGATGGCTACATCGCGTGCGGCTTGCGCGATCTTCCCGACGGCACCGTGACGCTTGCGTGCGCGCCCGAGAACGAGGCGCGCACTTACGAGATGGGTGGCTCGCACGACGGCTACGGACGACTGCACGAGGTGCAGTGCGCGGTCGCGATGGCGTGCGGCGAGACCAGTGACGCCATTGGCCCCGACGTCCTGCCCCTTATTGCTGAGCGACTGCCCGATGCGACGACCGAAGTGTGGGACGGCCACGGCCACTTCGGCTGTCTCGCCGACCCCGAGCGCACCGTGGCCGCCATCGGCGCCGCGTTCGGGCGGGGCTAACCCATCGACGCCGGCATCGCGATTGCGCTGGTCGCGGTTGCCCTGGCCGCCGCCGGCCAGGCCGTCACCGCGATCGGCTTCTCGCTCGTAGCGGTGCCGTTCGTGTCCATCGCCACCGGCCCGGCCGCCGCCGTGCCCACGATCAACCTCGTGGCCGGCGGGCTCAACCTGATCATGCTCATCTCCGAACACGAGCACGCCCGCTGGCGCGAGGTGCTGCGCCTGTTCATTCCCGCGGCGATCGTGATTCCCGTGGTCGGGTACGGCGTCGACAAGTTGCCGACCGACACGCTGTCGATCATCAACGGCGCATTCATCCTCGCCGCCACCGCACTGCTCGCCACTGGCGCCCGCGCCCACAGCCTCAAAGGCCGCCGCGGCGCGGTGCTGGCCGGCGCAATATCCGGTGCCGGCAACGTGGCCACCAGCGTGGGCGGCCCGCCCGTGGCCATGTACGCCATCAACGCCGAGTGGCCGGCCAAGACCTACCGGCCCACGCTTCAGGCCTACTTCCTCGGTATCAACATCGTGAGCTTCGCGGTGCGCGGCGTGCCCCGCCTGCACCACCCGAGCCTGCTCCTCGAATTGGCCGCGGCCACGCTGGCCGGATGGCTGGTCGGCCGTCGTTACGCGCGGCGCGTCGACGACAACGTCGTTCGCAACATGCTTCTCATTACCGCGGCGGTAGGCGGCATCGTCGCGATCGTTCGCGGCATCTTTTGAGTCGTTCAATTCCGGCTGGAGTGAGACACCGTTGTAATCGACGGTTTGCGCCTACCGGTTTCGCCGCGCGGCCCACACCATCGCGCCTGCGAGCAGGAACAGCGCGGGGATGACGCCGGCGGTCACGGCCCGCGCGTAGGTAACCCGGGCGTCGGTGAGCCCGAGCATGCGCTCGGGGCCAAGGTTGGGTGTGATCGCCGCGACGTCTTCGCCCGCGGTGAGCCACTCGACCGAGCGCGTAAACAACGCGGCGTTGCCGGCTTGGCCGAGAAACCGATCGGAGGCGAAGTCGGCGTCGCCGATAACCACTACCCGCGTGCGGGCGATGCGGGTTCCGGTATTGCGGGACCGATCGGCGGCGGCGACCACTGTCACTGGCCCTGGGCGGTCCTGGGTGGGGTCGAAGCCTGACGAAGCGGGGGCCGTTTCGAGATACGACGTCTCCGACGTGTCGGCGAGACGGCTGACGGTGAGGCCGCTGACGGTCTGCTTGTCGTCGACGACGTCGATGCCCTGCACGCCCGGAAAGTACGTCGGCGCCAGACGACGCACCACGGGATGACCCGACGAATAGCTGCGCACGACGGGCGAGGTCACGTCACCTGCGACAACGGCCTCGCTGTCGCCTTCGAACACGAGGCCGCGCGTGATGCCGAGCCCAAGGGGCGTTAAGACCGGCGCGAGATCCACATCGGCGCTGGCCGCGGGATCGGCGAGCACGAGCATTTTGCCGTCGGCCGCGGTCCAGGTCGCAAGAGCGGCCAGCGCGTCCGCGGTGAGGGGAGCGGTCGGGCCCGCCAGCACTACCGCGGCGCAGCGGTCGGGCACGGTCGGAGTGCTCAGTAGGTCGAGCGAGGTTGTGCGATACCCACCGCGTTCGAGCAGTGCCCGAGCCGAGCGAAGGGCGTCTTCTCCTTGGCCGGTGGTGACACACACCTCGGGAACGGCGGTGTTGGTGAGCCGGGCCAGGGCGGCAGTGAGGTCTTGTTCGGTTGCAGCAGAAGCGAGCTGGGTCTTGGTGCCCGACGCGAGGGCGACGCCTCCGAACACGGGGTCGACGCCAAGGCGGGCGACCTCGCCCGGTGCGTCGTCGGGGTCCACCACGCGCCACACGAAGCGAGAGGTCTCGTCGCGGTAGCGCGCGAGGAGGGCGACGGCCTCGACGCGGCCCGGTTCCTCGCGGCGCACGAAGGCGGTGACCGTGACGCGACGTGGGAGACGGTCGAGCACGGCGTTGGTCTGGTCGGTCAGGGTGAGCGTGTCGTGATCGGTGAGATCGACGATGCGGTGGGTGCGCGTCGCCGCCGTACCCAGCGCGATAGCGATGATCGCGACGACCGCGGTGACGACAAGCCGACGTTTCACCGCAGGCGTCGTAGGTCGATAAGCGCTGCGGCGGCGGCGAGAACAACCACGACGCCGCACAAGAAAAACGCGACGTCACCGGTATCGATGCCACCGTCGGCGAAGGTCTGTAAGCGCGCGCTCAGCGACAGCGACGCGAGCGCGGAGCCGGCCCGCAGCCCCGACGTGCCGCCGTAGACAAACCACAGCACCAGCGCGCTGAACAACGCGACCACCGCCGCGGTCGGTTGGGACGACGTGGCCGAAGATGCGAGCACGCCGAGGCCAGCCACCGCCGCCGTGAGCAGGACCAGGCCGAGCAGGCCCGTGACGGCCGGGCCGAGGTCGGGCGAGCCCCACAAGCCGACGATGCCAATGGTGACCGCGACGGGCAGGAGCAGCACCAGCGTGCTCAGCCAGCCGGCGAGCCACTTGCCGATCACGAGTGGGCGGGGGGTAACGGGCACCGCGAGCAGTAGTTCGAGGGTGCCGGTGCGTGACTCTTCGGCGAAGCTGCGCATGGTTAGCACCGGCACGACAAAGAGCAAGAGGAACCCTGCGATGGGGA
>JACCXE010000225.1 GCA_013697265.1 Actinomycetota bacterium
TCGCGTTCGGCCTGCAGTTTTCCGCGTCGTCCGCTCGATAGTTCTCGACTACGCCACACCACTCTGGACGATGACAGCCGTTTGGATGTTTCCGGTTCCAAAATCGATACTATCGCGCTCGACAGGAATGGGCCTCGGCCTCGCTAGCCTGGCCGTTTTCCTTTGATCGGAACCGACGCCAACGCGCCGCTTGGAAGCGGGTTTATCTAGCTGGCTGTGGATTGGACGTTAAGCATCGTGTACGTGAGGGTATCAACGCCGTTTCAACTTGTATTCTGGCAAACGTTGCTGGTCACGTTGGTGCTTTTCGCGCTGGCTCTTCTCAAGGACGGGTTACCACATCCGGCATGAGCGCGTAACTCTTCGGGTTATTTCACTTCAGCGTGATGCTTGGAACGCGTTGGCTTATGGGGCGATGGCGAGGTCAAATCGAAGCTTTCCGGCCATGGCCGGGCTGCCCCTTGGCCGCGTAGCGCTGGCCGGCAACCGCCAACACACAGGTGACCAAACCCAAGGCTGGATTGAGCAACGTTAGGACATCATTCAGCCGAACGAGCCGATGCGGGACCATGCCCACTGCCAGGCTAGATCATGAAAAATCACCCATGCATCCTTTATCTTGCGTCTCATCGGGCCGCGCAATCTGGAATGTCCAAACCGCGGGGTAGTCGAAGGATCAAGGCGCAAGCGAGGTGCACGACACACAAGCCCGAGCAGCAATCAGTCAGGATCTATCTCCAGACCAAATCCGGAGTTCTCGCAAGAAATAGCGACTCGATCGCGCGGGCGACGCCGAGCAACCGCCAATCCTGGTCGCGTTCGCCAACAATCATCAGGCCCACCGGCGCATCCCCCATCCGATGAATCGGAATCGAAATTGCCGGACGGTCGAGGAGATTGAAGAAAGAGGGATTTCTGATCAATTTCGCGCGGACTTCGTCTTCATTGCGCGCGCATTCATCCATGGTCGGCGCGATGATCGGAACGGTGGGAAGGATCAACGCATCGAATGGTGCGGTAAGTTCTTGCAGGGTCTTAATTAAATCGGCCCTCCGGTCGAGCGCGCGGACGTAATCTACAGCCGAGAATTGTGTGCCACGCTCGACTCGTTTCTTGACATTGGGATCGTAGTCGTGACCCCGGCGGGCCAGCAATTTGCTGTGCCAGGCGAGTGCCTCGACGGCCTGGATCGTCGCATTCAGATTCCCGGATTGGATCTCGGAAAAAAGATCGGTCGGTAGCTGGAACACGGCGGCTCCGCCATCCGAAATCACAGAGCATGCCCGCTCGAATGCACGCGAAACATCGGCGTCAAGGCCTTCAAGGACCACGTCCGTGAGAACGGCAAGCCGCAAGCCTTTCGCACCTGCGATACCCGGTAGCTGATACGCCTCTCCGGCTAAAACCGCGTGCACGAGCGCGCAGTCTTCTACCGTCCGGGCCAGCGGGCCGATTGAGTCTAGCGTAGGGGACAAGGGAGTAGCACCCTCGCGCGGAACCTTACGCTGGGTCGGCTTGAAGCCAACGACACCGCAGAGCGCCGCCGGCACGCGTATCGAGCCCACCGTGTCCGATCCGATCGCAGCCATCGCCATGCCGTCTGCCACGGATACTGCGGCGCCTGACGACGATCCGCCGGGAATGCGGTTTCTGTCCCACGGATTTCCGGGCGTCCCGAAATGTGGATTGATGCCGACCGCCGAGAACGCGAACTGAGTCATGTTGGTGCGGCCGATGAGCACTGCGCCCGCAGCCTTCAGACGTTTTACAACGGGAGCGTCCGCCACAGCAGGAGTAGCGTCATCCAATGCCGTGGTTCCAGCGAGGGTCGTTTCACCTTTGACGTCGAACAGGTCCTTGATGGAGATCGGGATGCCAGCAATGGGGGACGAGACATAGCCCGCGTGTCGCAAATCATCTTGGGCGCGCGCGACCGTTCGCGCCTGATCATCCCAAACCTTGATGAAGGTGCGCCTGCCCTCACCTTCCGGATCTGCGATCCTCGAGAGGCAATTCTCGACTAGGTTGCGACTGCTTGTTCGGCCGTTCAAGAGTGCTTCGCGCTCCCCTCGGATATTAGTCGAATAGCTTTCGGCGACTTGGTTGAACGTCGATAAATGGGACAAGGCTGGCTCGTGGCTCGAGTTGATGTTGCGGTTTTCTGTAGCGATTTCAGAACAGTTCACGCTTCTCCTGCCGCCCAATCGTCACTGAGACCCCCAAGCAGGGGATGAAACATTTCGTCGCCTGCGTGTTGCGTGAATTCAACGTTGATCTGGTCAATCCGCAGTCCAAGGACTTCGACGCATGTATCAACGAGCGCTTGCGCCAGTCTGGCTCTCTGCTCTGGTGGACGGCCGCGGCGAATGTCGC
>JACCXE010000227.1 GCA_013697265.1 Actinomycetota bacterium
CCACGAGCGCGTCGAGCGGGGCTTCGTCGTCGGCGAAGCCCCCGTGGCCGAACACGACGTCGGGCCCGACGCGCTGCGGCGCGCGGCCTTCGAGGGTGGCCCGTTGCGACGCCGCGTCGAAGTCGCGCACCGCGCTAGGTGCTGCGTGCACCGCTTCGACGATCGTCTGCCAACCGGTGCAGCGACACAGATGGGCCAAAAGGTTGCGGTCGATGTCGTCGCGGGTCGCGTCCTCGTCCAGCGCGGCGAGGCGCATAACGATGCCCGGAGTACAAAACCCGCACTGGCTGCCGCCGGTGGCGCAGAACGCTTCCCCCCACCGAACGCGGGTGGCGTCGTCAAGGCCGTCCACCGTGGTCACCGCACGACCGGCCACGCGCCGAGCGGGCGTGACACAGGCAACCCGGGGCGAACCGTCGACCCATACGGTGCAACAGCCGCACTGGCCTTGCGGAGCACAACCATCTTTCGCCGTTCGAACCCCGAGCCGGTCCCGCAGCGCCTCGAGCAGGGTGGCACCGTCGTCGGGCACTTGGACGTCGCGCCCATCCAACCGAAACGAAATGGGCACCGACGAACACTACGTTTCGGCGGATGCCTCAGCCGTTATCACGCCGGTCGTTGTTGCTCGGAACGAGCGCGCTCGCGTTCCTGGCCGCCTGTTCAAAGAAAAGGGACGGCACGATCGAGGTCGAGGACTCGACCGACACGACGCGGGGCCAGCGCGACGTGCTGTCCACCGTGCTGGCCGGCACCATGTTCCAGACCGGTATCGACGAGCGGGTCACGTTCGCCTTGTTCGAGGGCGTGCCGGCGTCGCTGGTCGGCGCCGACACTGTGGTGAAGGTCGCGTTTCAGAAGCCGGGCACCAAAGCCTTGACCGAACCGGTCGTGGCCGAGCGCAAGAGCGAAGGCATCACCGAGCGGCCCTATTACGTCGTGCGACACAACTTCGACATCGCCGGGGACTGGGGCCTACAGGCCCAGGTTGCGGGCAAGAAGCCCGGCAACGCGGTGATCACGATCAACGACCCGTCGAAGGTCGCCTGGCCCACGCCGGGCGCGGCGCTGCCCAAACCGCAGACGCCGACAGCGGCCAACACGCTGGACGTGAACCCGATTTGCACGCGCACGCCGAGCCCGTGCCCGTGGCACGAAACGAGCCTCGAGACAGTGGTGGGCAACGGCAAGCCGAGCGTCGTGTTGCTCGCGACACCAGCGCTGTGCGCCTCGGCGACGTGCGGCCCCGTGCTCGACATCTTGTTGGGCGAGGCCGGTACGGTCGGCGACAAGGCCAACTTCGCCCATGTCGAGGTCTACAAAGACACGACGGGCAAGACGCTCAGCCCGGCCTTCGCCGCGTTCCAGACCGAGTCCGAACCGGTCTGCTACTTCGTGGACAAGAACGGCGTGGTCGTCAACCGGTTCAACGGCCCATTCGACGCGAGCGAAGCCCGCGCCGCTATCGCCTCGCTAATCGCCTAACGCCGCGAACACCGACGGCGCCGCCGCGGCGACGTCGGGTTGCGCGTCGGCCAGGCACGTCGTTACCGCGGCGATGTGCATTCGATCGAACGCCAGCAGCCGTCGGCCCCGCAGCACGCGCCACAACAACTCGGCCACCGACGCGGGATCCGCATAGAACCGCGGCGCGCCCCGCTCGACCCGTCGCTGCAGGGCGGCGGCCCACGCCGAGTCGTTGACCTCAACCGCCATCGCGGTCAGGTAGGCGTCGACCAGGGCGGTGTTGTCGACCAATTCACCGTCGAGCAGCAACTCCCAGCCGGCATGACCGATCGCGCGAGCCGCGCCGCGAGGCACCTCGGCATCGAGCAACGCCCGCGTGAGCGCGCCGGACTGGGCACGAAAGACGGGCAGGTCGTGGAACACGGCGTCGGCCTCGCGGTGACAGTCGATACCGACGCGCACCGCAGCTGACCACCCATGGCCCACGGGCACACCGGCCTCGCGCTGGAGGTCGGGCAGGGCCGCGCCCAACCAGACCTCTGGATCGTCAGAACGCGTCGTAGCGACGCGAATATGCGCGAGAAGATTCAGCGTTTAGCTGAACGAAGAACCGCAGCCACACGTCTTGGTGGCGTTGGGATTGTTGATGCTGAAGCCGGCACCCTGGAGGCCGTCTTTGTAGTCAAGGGTGGCGCCCACGAGTAGTTGCGCCGAGGTGGTGTCGACTACGACCTTCACGTCGCCGAACTCGGTGAGCTTGTCTTGGTCGTCGGTTTCGGTGTCGAAGAACATCTCGTAGGAGAAGCCGGAGCACCCGCCGGGACGGACCGCGACGCGCAATGCGAGGCGATCATCGCCCTCTTGCTTGAGCAGCTCGGCGACCTTGGCCGCGGCGGCGTCGGTCAACGTGATGCTTGCGCCCTGCGTGGTCTCGGTAACGCTCATGTTTGCTTTCCTCCTACAAAACGGATGGCTAAGGCTACAGCTACCTGACCGCTAGCTCGACCCGGCACGGGTCGCGGTCAGCCAAAGTGTGGAATGCGGCAACCCGCACCCCTTCTGGAACGTTTACGAACCCCTCGATCATTCCCCGATGCAGGTGGCACACCAGGTCGGGATACACCTCGGCCAACTCCAGGAACGGGCAGCGGGTGAAGGCGATGGCCGCAGTGGCGCCGTCTTCACCGACGGCGGGGTCAAAACCGAGCGCGGCCAATTCGTCGGAAAGGGCGCTCACACAGCGCGCCGCGCTGGTGCGCTTCTGCATGCCGGCCGCCTCGCCCGCGTCGATGCCCTGCACGAACCCGGCGTCGGCGGCGGCCTCGGAGTCCACGCCACCGATGGCGGCCGCGGCCGCCAGCATGCTGGCCAGAATTCGCATCGACGACGATTCGAGCCCTAGGGACGGGGCATCGGCCGCCAGCCGGTAGCGGTTCTGTGGTCGCCCGACGGTGCCCCGGTTGTCTGCCGCGGCTTCGAGCAGGCCGACTTCGCGCATGCGTTCAAGGTGGGGGCGAACCGTGTTGGGGTGCAGGTCGAGCATCTCCGCGACCTCGGCCGTGGCCAGGGGTATGTCGCTGCGCGCAAGTTCGAGGTAGATCGCGTAGCGCGTGTTGTCACCGAGCGCCTTGAAGACGCCGAGTCGGTCCACACCGGGAATATTACTGCTTGAAACCGGTAGAATTACTGCGTGACAACCGAAGTCGACGTTCGCGGCGCGTTAGCGGGGGTCATCGATCCTGAG
>JACCXE010000241.1 GCA_013697265.1 Actinomycetota bacterium
GACGCCGTGGTGTGAACGTCGGGCCTTTCTCGGCCTAAACTGTTCGCATTGACCGAGCGGTCAAGTTCCCGCCGCCGAGGAGAGTTCGAGGTCCATGGCGATCGAAGTCGCAACTAAGGACTGCACCGCGCTGAGCGATGCTGAGTTGGCCGAACTGGCCGATATGTGCACAGGAGGGCCCGCCGGATACGAAATCGGCGTGCTTTCGAAGCACCGTGAGGACTGGGTGCTCGTCACGCAGGCCAGGGAGAACGGGAAGCTACACGGCTTCGCGTTTTGCACCCTCGAGCGCATCGGCGGCACTCCGTGCCTGCTGATCGGTCTGGGTTCCGTGAAGCGGTCGGCCAAACGCGAAAGCGTGCTCAAGGCCCTCATGGCGAACATGTATCGCCGGGCCGTGCTCGCCTTCCCCGACGAAGACGTCGTGGTCGGCACCAAGTTGATCGATCCGGGCGCGTTCTCCGCGTTCAAGGGCCTAGACGGCATATGCCCGCTGCCCGAGCACAAGACCACCGGTGAAGAGCGTGCCTGGAGTCGTCGTCTGGCCAAGCGCTTCGGCGCCGAGAACCGCATCGACGATCGCAGCTTCGTCGTCACCGGCGATAATTCGACGCCGGGCGTGCTCGATCACGAATGTTTGAAGCCTGAAACCGTCAACGCCGACGTTGCCGCGTACTTCACGCCACTCAAGCGCGAGCAGGGCGACTACCTCATCGCGTTCGGTTGGGCGATGGCCGAAGATCTGGCCGGCGGCAAACTCCCTAAATAGTTCGCGGATCCGCGCTCGGCGCGGGTGAGCGGTTGAAACTGGCGGGACAATGAAAACAGCCTTAGTTCTCGGCGGCGGCGGAACAGTCGGCCTGGCGTATCACGCAGGCGTGTTGCGCGCGCTCGAACTCGAAGCCGGCTTCACGCCCGACGACGCCGACGTCATCATCGGCACATCGGCGGGTTCGGTCATCGGTGCCTACTTGCGTACGGGCATGACCACCGAAGACATGTGGCTACTCGCATTGGGTCAGCACCCGATTCACGGCTCGCTCGGTCGCAGCGCGGATCATGATCCAGAGTTGTTCGCGCCCACATTCCACGGCCCAGTCGACGTAGCCCGACATCTGGTCGGGTCCGGTTACGTCTTGGCCCGGGCGATCTCGCCGTTCCCGCTTAAGGTCCCAGCGTTCCTCAAGGCGTTCTTTCCCGGCGGGCTGTTCACCATGGCCGAGGGCGAACGCCGCTTCACCGAGGAATTGCCGGCCGAGTGGCCCGAAAAGGATCTTTGGCTCACGACGGTGGACATTGTGTCGGGCCGTCGCGTGGTGTTGGGCCGTCACGGCGCGCCTCGAGTCGACCTGCCCCGCGCCGTGTTGGCCAGCGCCGCGATTCCCGGCCTCTACCAGCCGGTGCAGGTGGGCCGGCACAGCCTCGTGGATGGCGGCGTGCACTCAACGAGCAACCTCGACCTCGGTGTCCAAGCCGGAGCCGACCGCATTATCGCGGTGGTGCCGCTCGCGTTCGACACCGCCACGCCGCCCGGCCCGTTGGGTCAGATCGTGCGGCGGATCCCGGCCCGCATGTTGTCGGCCGAGGTAGCGCTCGCCCATCGCAAGGACATCGAAGTGTTGATGTTCCGCCCGTCCGCGGCCGAGATCGGGGTGCACGGCTTCAACCTGATGCGGCCGAGCGGTCTCGAGAAGATCGCCGAGTCGGCCTACGAGGCAACCAAGCAAGCGCTCAAGACCGAGCGCTTCGTCGACGCCTTCGCTGCGTAGCAAATTCTTTTCCCGGGCGGGCACCCCGCAGGCCCGCCCTCCGCCGCAACGTGGGGGCCCTCGCTTCGCTCGCCCCACGGCGGCCGTTAAGCCGTTAACCGTTAACCCGGTAATAGCGCGGGGACGATTTTGTAGCAGTGCCCCAGGTAGGGGGCGCTCAAGGTGACGAGCAGGCGGCGCTTGGCCTTCACCGGGCCGTTCTTCGCGGTGACAGCCGCCGCGGCCGACGCGTCGGTGCAGGGCAGTTCGTGGACCATGCCGCGGAACCGGAAGCGCACGGTCAGGCCGTCGGCTGTCGGCATCAGCACCACATCGCCGTAGGGGTTGACGATCGTCATCGACGGATGGTCGCCGGCCAGGGTCCAGTACGGCACCGCGGGGCCGGCGAATCCGAGCAACTGGTCTTTCTCGGGATGGTGCAGCGGCGTAAGCAGACGCTGGGCCCGTCTGCCCCGAAGGCGCCCAACAGCGACTGGCGGGTCAATCAGTTCCACGGTTTCGGGCCGGGACGGGTCGGGCGGCGGCGGGTTGACAACGGTGCGAGCAGTGACAACGTCGAGCGGGCGTAGGCGGATCGGCACGACATTCGACGAGTCCGGGTCCCACACGGCCCACAGCAGGCCACCGTTGTCCAGGTCGATGCACGCGGCCTCGCCCTCTCCGGGCGCGAGAAGCAACAGCCGCACCCTTGCTCCCGCGGGCGCGACTGGTCGTCGGAAGGACGGATGTCGCGGGCTCTGCACAGCAGCCACACGCCAATGTTCGTCGCCCTGTGGACAACGGAGGTGGATGGTTAGAAGTTTCGGCGGAACTTCTTACAAATGAAGGGCCAGATCGGCGGGGTCCGTGACCGGCATTTCGCACGTGAAGTTGCGGCACACGTAGGCGTTGCCGGCGCTGCGTCCGTCCCATAGCGGCGACGGGAACGGCTCGCCCCAGGCGAGAACCGACAGCGGACGCCAGGCCGACCGGTACACAGCGAGCAGATCGAGGGCCGGCGAGTCGCGGCCGGGGATAACGACCTCGGTGGCGCCCTGGGCGAGAAAGTGGGCGGCGAAGCTGGCATGGCTGAACCCGGCGGGATGCTCGCCGATGGGCAGCCCGTTCACGATCGCCTGGGCGTGCCCGCCGTAACGGATCTCGCCGGTGAGCGCGGCCAAACGGGCCAAGCCGAGCGCGCCAACCGCGTTGGCTGACGGCGTGGCGCCGTCGAAGGTTTCCTTGGGGTTGGCGACCAGGGCCGGGGCGTCGCGGCCCACGGTGAACAGGCCCCCGTCGGCGTCGTCCCAGAAAAGGTCGAGCAGGGCGTCGGCGGCGGCGCGGGCCTCATCGATCCACCGCGGATTGCCCGACGCCTCGCCCAGGCGAGTGAACGCGTCGACGAGCCAGGCCAAATCGGTGGCGACCGCGAGATGTTGTGCGCCGGCCTCGGCCTGCCAGGCCCGCAGCCAGCGGCCGTCGGTGCGGCGCAGGTTGGCCAGCAGGAATTCGGCGATGTCGGCGGCGGCCGCAATCCACTCGGGCCGGTCGAGAGCGGCGCCCGCCTCGGCCAGCGCGGCGATGAACATGGCGTTGGTTTCGGTGATCACCTTGTCGTCGCGCAAGGGTCGGACGCGCGCCTCGCGGGCCTCGAACAGCGTGCGGATCGCGGCCGCCACATTGGGGGGCACCGCGGGGTCGGCGTCGATTGGACGCACGAAGATGTTGCGCCCTTCGAAGTTGCCGGCGTCGGTGACGCCGTAGAACGCGCAAACGTCGTGGGCGAGGTGGTCGTCGCCCAGGGCGGCCAAAATTTCCGGGCGGGTCCAGGTTTGGAACAGGCCTTCGTGGCCTTCGCTGTCGGCGTCCTCGGCACTGGCCAGTCCGCCGCCCGGCAATCGTAGGTCGCGCAACACATATTCGACGGTGCGCTCGACGACCGTGCGGTACCACGGGTCGCCGGTGAGTTGCGCGCCGTGCGTGTAAACGCGCACGAAGCCGGCCTGGTCGTAGAGCATCTTCTCGAAGTGGGGGACGAGCCAGTGAGCGTCCACCGAGTAGCGGGCGAAGCCGCCGCCTACGTGGTCGTGAATGCCGCCGGCCGCCATCGCGTTCAACGTGCGGACCGCGGCGCGTCGGGCCTCGTCGTTGCTTTCGAGCGCCCCGACCAGAAGCGCGTCGATCATCGATGGCTGGGGGAACTTGGGTGCGGCGCCGAAACCGCCGAGCCGGTCGTCGTGGCTGGCGAGCAGCGTGTCGACGGTGGCCGCGAACGGATCGAACGAGCCCCGTTGCTCGGCGAGCGACACCGACGATTTCACCCGGAAGCCACCGCTGGAGCGTTCGCGCACCGCGTCGGTTACCTGGTCGGCTTGTTCAATCACCTCGTCGCGTTTGTTGGTCCAGGCGTCGTGCACCGCGTGCAGCACCTCGGAAAAACTCGGCATGCCGTGGCGCCGTGTGGGTGGGAAGTAGGTGCCGGCCCAGAACGGCCTGTGCAATTCGGGCTCGATGAATACCGTCATCGGCCAACCGCCGCGCCCCGTCATTGCTTGGGTGGCGTCCATGTAGACGGCGTCGACGTCGGGCCGTTCCTCCCGGTCAACTTTTATATTCACGAACAGGTCGTTCATGAGCTCGGCGGTGGTGCCGTCCTCGAACGACTCGTGGGCCATCACGTGACACCAGTGACACGCCGCGTACCCGATCGACAACAAGATGGCTTTGCCGGTGCGGCGAGCCTCGTCGAAGGCCTCCTGGCCCCACGGGTACCAGTCCACCGGGTTGTCCTTATGTTGACGCAGGTACGGACTGGTCTGGCCAGCCAGGCGATTACTCATTGAAGATGAACTGCCCGTTTTCGTCTTTCACAAACGGAGTCGCGGTCAGGACCGCACCGATATTCAAGGCGCCGTAGATGTGCGGGAAGGGCTGGGCGCCTTCGGTAGGCGGCTCGGGCACCAGCGGAGCGTCAAGCAGTTCGGGGGCGATCGTTAGCAGCACGAGTGGTGTCGTGACGTCGGCGTAGAAGTTCTTCGCCACGTCCAGCAACTGATGACGGTACGAGCAGTGGATGAAGCCGACCTCCTCCAGCGTCTGGTCGCGCGTCGACTGCGCGTACAGCCCCGAAGCCGCCGCGGCGCGCCACGCGGCTCGGTCGGCGATGTGGAAAATCGGTTCCATAAGGATCGAGAGCGTAGGGGTCGGCCGTCTTCTAGGTTTCCGCCGCATGGATCTACGACTTGACGGCAAGGTGGCCCTCGTAACGGGTGGCTCGCGAGGCATCGGGCGGGCGATCGCAACCTCGATGGCCGAGTCAGGCGCGCGTGTGATGATCTCGTCACGCAAACCCGATGACCTCGAAATCACTGCCAAGGAAATCGGCCACGGTTGCGAGTGGGTGGCAGCCAACGCTGGCAATGAGGACGAGGCGACCGCGGCCGTGGCGGCCACGGTCGATCGCATGGGCGGCATCGACATCCTCGTGAACAACGCGGCGACGAACCCCTATATGGGGCCAATTCTCGGCATCGACGAAGGACGGGCGAACAAGACCGTGCAGGTCAATCAGTGGGGCGTTTTGCGCTGGACGCAGCTGGCGATCGAAGCCGGGCTCGGCACCCGGCCGAACGCGTCGGTGCTCAATATCGCGTCGGTAGGGGGCATGTCGGCGGGCGGAGCGATCGCTTGGTACAACGTGACGAAAGCCGCGGTGATCCACCTGACCAAGAACCTGGCGCTCGAAACGGGGCCGAATGTGCGCGTCAACGCAATCTGTCCCGGCCTGGTGAAGACCGACATGGCCAAGGCGCTGGTCGACGCCGCCGGCGAGCAACTGGCCAAGCGCCTCCCTATGAAGCGATTGGGCGAGCCGGTGGACATCGCCAGCGCCGCCACCTTCCTCGCATCCGATGCCGCCTCGTGGATCACCGGCACCACGCTCGTTATCGACGGCGGCGCGCTGCTCATGGGCGGCGGCTAGCCGAGCTCGTTGCGCCGAACCTTCCCCGACGGGGTGCGGGGAAGCTGGGCGACGATCACCAACTGCTTGGGCGCGGCGTAGACGGGCAGGAACTCCTTGACCCTGTCGCGCAGCGCATCGAGGGTCGGGGGTCGGGTGGCGTCGGTGGGCACCACATAAGCCACGACTCGCTCGCCCCACTCGGCGTCGGCGCGGCGTGCGATAGCGATTTCGGCGACACCCTCGAGGTGGGCCAACACGCGTTCGACCGCGGTCGGCCATACCTTCTCGCCGCCGGTGTTGATCACGTCCCCGACACGGCCGTCGACATGAACCACGCCGCCGACGAGCGAGCCGCCGTCGCCGGTAGGTAGCCACCCGCCCGCGGTCTTCGGGTCGGTCCCGTCGCGGTAGCAACGCAGCAGCATCGGGCCCCGCACCTGAATTTCGCCCTGCATGATCCGGAACGCGACATGTTCGAGAGGACGGCCGTCGTACGCGACGCCGCTTCCGGTCTCGGTCATGCCATAGGTGCGCACCACATTGGCGGGGAACTCGCCCGGCGCCGCCGCGCCGCCTAGTAGCACGCGGCGAAACCGGGCGAGATCGGTGCGGCGCGCCATCGTGGGCACCAACGAAACCAACGAGCAGTCGGGTTCGTCTTCGAACGTGTACGGCGTGTCCGTGACAATAGAGCGCAGCACCACCGACAATCCGCCGATGTGGGCCAGCGGCAGACAGGCCCACCACTTGTCGTCGGCCGTGACCGCCAGTGCCTTCGACGACGCCAGGGCGGACGCCACCACGGCGTCGTGTGTGAGCACGACCGCCTTGGGCTCGCCCGAGGTGCCGCTCGTTGCTACGACCAGCGCGTCACCCGGTTCGACCGATTCGTCGAGTAGCAGTGCATCCGTCAGCCTTTTCCGGGCCGGGGCCGGCAGCCTGGGGTCGATGGGTGCCACCGCGTCACCGGCGTCCCACGCCCGCTGCATCGCGTCGACGAAGGCCGCGCCGGCGGCGTCGATGGCGATGAGGCGCGGCACGACAATTAGCGTAAAGGGCGTATGTCAGACCTCCCGGGCATCGCCAACGTCGCCCCGTCGGGAACCAAGCTGTGGGTGGCCGGTGCGCGTCCGCGAACCCTGCCCGCCGCCATCGTGCCCGTGGCTGTCGGCACCGCCGCCGCGGCGTACAACGGGGGCGGGCACATCATCGTGTGGCGTGCGATTGCCGCGCTGATCGTGTCGGTGGGCGTGCAGGTCGGCACGAACTACGTCAACGATTACGCCGACGGCAAGCGCGGCACCGACGACGTGCGGGTTGGCCCCATCCGGCTCGTCGGCCAGAAGCTGGCGTCGGCCGACGCCGTTCGCAACGCGGCGATCATCGCCTTCGCCATCGCCGCTGCGTTCGGTCTCGCGTTGTGCGCCGCCGCCGGTTGGCAGTTGGCGCTCGTGGGCGCCGCGGCGATCCTCGCCGGGTACTTCTATACGGGCGGGCCCAAGCCCTACGGCTACGCCGGGCTTGGTGAGCTGTTCGTGTTTGTGTTCTTCGGACTGGTCGCTACCGCGGGCAGTACCTACGTTCAGCTCGAACGGGTTACGGCCAAGAGCGTTCTCGCCGGCGTCGCGCTCGGGCTGTGGGCGACCGCGCTGCTCGTAGTGAACAACCTGCGCGACCGGGTGGGCGACGAGGGGTCGGGCAAGAAGACGCTGGCGGTGCGCATAGGCGACCGCAACACTCGGG
This sequence comes from Actinomycetota bacterium, assembly GCA_013697265.1. Taxonomy (GTDB): domain Bacteria; phylum Actinomycetota; class Acidimicrobiia; order Acidimicrobiales; family JACCXE01; genus JACCXE01. Next base: position 7,456 of record JACCXE010000241.1, read on the forward strand.
CGTTCTATTTCGCGTGCCTCGTCCTCGGGGTGATCGTCGCCAGCCTCGTAACACCGATTGCGATCGTGACCATCGGCTTCACTGAGCGCCCGCTCCGGCTCGTGCTCAAGGGTGCGGTCGGGCGTGACCTGATCGCAGTGTTGAAGCAGACCTCGACGGTGCAGATTGCCGGTGGCGCGCTGCTCAGTGTTGGGCTGCTGGTTCGTTGACAAACGAGTCAACGACGCCCACGAACGCGTCGGGCGCCTCGAGGTGACACGCATGGCCGCAACCGTTGAGCGACACGACGTGCGCGTCGACCATGGCGTCGGCCGTGCGCGACGCGATTGCGCCGAACTTCTCGTCCAGCGCCCCGACCACGAGCATCGTCGGAGCGACGATCTCGTCCAGTCGGTCCCACAACGGCTCTTGCGAGCCGGTGCCCATCAATCGCAAACTCGCCGCGAGACCCGGGATCGTGTTGGCCCGGCGCGCGTCGAGGCCCGCGCTGTCGTCGGGCAGCGACGCGAACAGCGGCTGACTCAGCCATCGAGCCAGGAACGCGTCGACGCCGTCGCGCTCGAGCTCTTCGGCCAGCACGTCATCGGCCGCCTGTCGCTCGATGCGGTCGGCCGCGGCCTCGATGCCGGGAGTGGCACCCACCAGCACCAGTCGTTCGACGAGTTGGGGATGGCTCAGCGCGACGTGCAAGGCCAGACGGCCGCCCATCGAGTAACCGACCCAGGTGCCTGCGCCGCCCTCGGCGGCCAGAAGGTCAGCCCCTTTCCACAATCCCAAATGCGTGTCGTGATGCGAACCGTGGCCCGGCGCATCAAGCGAGATCACTTTGTGACCGAGCGCGGTGAGCCGGTATTCGATCGCGTCCCAAGAGGCGGCGGTCTGGGTGAAGCCATGCACGAGGATCAAGCGGGCCACTGGGCATGACGGTACAGGCCGCGTTCTGCGCCACCGTCGTCGACGAGTGGATCCGAGGGGGGCTGACCCACGCGGTGGTCGCCCCCGGCAGCCGGTCGACACCGTTGGCCGTGGCGCTCACCGCCCGGGCGGAACTGAACGTGCGCATCGTGGTCGACGAACGCTCGGCTGGGTTCGTGGCGCTCGGCGTGGGGCTGGCGACCGGTCGGCCCGCCTTAGTGCTCACCACCAGCGGCACCGCCGCGGCCGAGTTGGTGCCCGCGGTCGTCGAGGCCCACCACGCCCGCGTGCCCATGATCGTGGCCACCGCGGACAGGCCATGGGAAGCCCTGGACGTGCGGGCGGCGCAAACGATCGACCAGACCCGTCTCTACGAAGGGCTCACCCGCTTCCGCGCCGCACCCGGCGTGCCTGACCAGGCCTCGGCCGGTGCGTGGCGGTCGCTCGCGGCCCGCGCGTTGCTCGACGCCGGCCATCACGTGACCGGGCCTGGCCCCGTGCACCTGAACCTTGCCTTCCGCGAGCCGTTGCTAGCCGACGGAGCGGTTGAGCACCACCCGGGCCGCCCCGACAGCAGGGCGTGGCACACCGTCGACACGTCTCCCGCGGGTCTCACCCCGCTTGGCCTGCGCGGTCGACGCGGCCTCGTCGTGGCCGGCGCCGGCGCGCCGAAGCCAGGATCGCTGCAGCAGCTGGGCTGGCCGATCTTGGCCGACCCTCGCTCGGGAGCGCGGGTGCCCCACCGCCTCACGGTCGCGACGGCCGACGCCTTGCTGCGCGACGCGGACTTCGCGGCGGCTTACACGCCTGATGTCGTGCTGCACGTCGGTGAACCGTGGGCCAGCCGCGTCGTGAACGAGTGGCTCACCGCCAGCGGCGCCGAACACGTCGTCGTCGACCCCTACGGAGCGTGGCCCGACCCGTGGCGGGTTGCCGCCCGCTTTGTGCGCGGCAACGTGTCGCCCGTAGCCGAAAATCAACCGGAGGACGGTTGGGTCGATGCCTGGGTGAACGCGGAGACGGCCGCGCAGAACGCGCTCGCTACCGTGGTCGACGGTTCCAGCGCGTCGGGCATCGTGCGCGACGTTTACGCCAAGGCCGGTGAGCAAGACATTGTGTTCGTCGCGTCGTCGATGCCGATCCGCGATCTCGAATGGTTCGGCGCGCCCCGTAACGGTGGGCGAGTGTTGAGCAACCGGGGTGCCAACGGCATCGACGGCTTGGTGTCTACTGCTGCCGGTATCGCATGGGCGTCGCCATCCGCAAATGTGACGGCGGTGCTCGGCGACCTCGCGTTCCTCCACGACGTCGGCGGCCTGCGCGCCGCGTCGGGCCTGAACAACCTCGACTACGTCGTTATCGACAACGACGGTGGCGCGATTTTCGACTTCCTGCCGCAAGCAACGGGCCTGGCGGCCGACGCCTTCGAACGACTTTTCACCACGCCTCACGGACTCGAGATCGCGGACGTCGCCGCGTCGGTTCCTGGTGTGCGGGTCGACGTGCGTCGCGTCGCGCAAGGCTCGGCGATGGCAACGCATCGGGCCGCGCACGCTGCGGTAGCCGCGGTTTTTAAATAAAGGTTCTGCGCCACCAAAGTTGCGTGATTTCGGCGAAAACGAGCGGCGACCTCAACTGGTGAGCGCGACAAGCTCGTCGAATACTTCGGCCGCAGTCTTCCATCCGTGGATCTCGCGGGGCCGTCCGTTGATCTTGCGGGCGTAGGTATCGAGGTCTTCTTGGGTGTGG